>CALLZQ010000227.1 GCA_937858255.1 uncultured Tabrizicola sp. | reverse complement strand
TCATGCCCATCGGGGGCGAGGGGTTGACCGCCCCCTGCTTCCTGTCTGGCTGCTTGCTGATGGCGATCGGGGCGCTGCGGCTGGGCACCTATACCAAATCAATTCCCTATCCGGTGCCTGGGGGTTTCTCCGCCGGCATCGCCGTTATCATTTTTTCCAGCCAGATCAAGGATTTGCTGGGCCTTACTCTGGGGGCGCCAGAGCCGGCAGAACTGGTTCACAAACTGGGGGCGCTTTGGGCTGCGCGGGGCAGCCTGTCGGCGGCGGCGGTTGCAATTTCCGTGCTGACCATCGCGCTGGTGGTCGGCATCAAGCGTCTGCGTCCCGGCTGGCCGAATATGCTGATCGCCGTGATCATCGCTTCGCTGATCGCGGCGGGACTGGGCCTGCCGGTTGAGACCATCGGCAGCCGCTTTGGTGAGTTGCCCCGCGTGCCCCCGGTGCCTGCCTTGCCTGCGTTGAGTGCCGAGGCTGTCTGGGCCGCGCTGCCCTTTGCCATCAGCTTTACCCTGCTCGGCGCGATTGAATCGCTGTTGTCGGCAGTCGTGGCCGACGGGATGAGCGGACGCCAGCATCGCAGCAATGCGGAACTGATGGCGCAAGGGGTGGCCAATATCGGCGCGGCGCTGTTCGGCGGCTTTTGCGTCACAGGTACGGTTGCCCGCACTGCGACCAATGTCCGTGCTGGCAGCCGGGGGCCGGTTTCGGGAATGTTGCACGCGCTTTTCGTCTTGGGCTTCATGCTGCTGGCCGCGCCGCTGGCGGCGTTCATTCCACTTGCGGCGCTGGGCGGCGTTCTGGCGGTCGTCGCCTGGAACATGGCGGAAAAGGAAGAATTCTGGGTGCTGGTCAAATCCTCACGCGGGGATGCGATGGTGGTGCTGGCAACATTTCTGCTGGTGATCTTCCGCGACCTGACCGAAGGGATCGTCGTTGGCTTCGCGCTTGGCGGGGTGGTGTTCATTCGCCGGATGTCCGAGGCAGCGCAGGCTGAGCCGGCGGCAGAGGCCGGTTTCCCGCCCGAGGTGGCCGCAGATCAGGACCGGGTGACTTATCGTCTGCGCGGCCCCTATTTCTTTGGCGCGGCGGCGCGGCTTGGGTCGGTTCTTGACCGGATCGCCGACCATCCGCGGGCCTTTGTGGTCGATTTCAGTGAAGTCCCGTTTATCGATTCCTCGGGCGCCCGGTCTTTTGAGCTTTTGGCCCATAAACTGTCGCGCAAGGGTGGCCAGCTATATCTTGTAGGAACTTCACCAGAAGTACGCCATACTCTGCGTGCGCAGGGCGCGGCAGAGCCGCTGGTGCGCTTTGTGAACGATACGGCGGCTGTGGATCGGGCAGAACGTGACCGTTAGCGCAATCGTGATTCGGGAGGTCAAGGGGCGCCGGGGCGAATCACCGGCGGCCGATGTGGGGCGGCGCAACTCTGACGTTGCGGCAAATCGCGCGTCTGACAGCAGCCTGTGTGTTGGGCGTCGGTGACTTCACCGTGCCGTGAACGGCAGGCCCTTGAAAAACCTTGTCAAATTTGTGGAAAACTTTGCCACATTTACAAATTGACATGCGAAAAGTCAATTTTTTTACAAAAAAATCGAACAACTAAAAGGGGTTATCATGTGATTGACGAGGGTATAGAGTAATTGAGGGTTGGAGGGCTCGGGCAGGTGCTGCCGCGGGACCAGGACATGGGCATTGGCCTGCCCAGTATGAAGGAGGAATTTATGGCGGATCAGGGGGCGGCGCAGGGGACCTATTCGGCGCCTGACGAATTTATCGCGAAGGCGCATGTGACGGCGGAAAAGTACGAAGAGATGTATGCCGCCTCGGTCGCCGATCCCGAGGCATTCTGGGCCGAACACGGCCAGCGGATCGACTGGATCAAGCCCTTTACCAAGGTCAAGGATTCGACCTTTGAGTTCGGCAAGGTTTCGATCAAGTGGTTCGAGGATGGCACGCTGAACGTCAGCGCCAACTGCATCGACCGCCATATGCTGACCCGCGCCAATCAGACGGCGATCATCTGGGAACCGGATGATCCCAAGACCCCGGCGCAGCACATCACCTATGCGCAACTGCTGGAAAACACCAGCCGCATGGCCAATGTGCTGAAGGCACATGGCGTGACCAAGGGCGACCGGGTTGTCCTGTATCTGCCGATGATCCCAGAGGCCGCCTATGCGATGCTGGCCTGTGCGCGGATCGGTGCCATTCATTCGGTGGTGTTTGCCGGCTTCTCGCCCGATGCGCTTGCCAACCGGATCAACGATTCCGAAGCCAAGGGGGTGATCACCGCCGACTTCGCCCCGCGCGGCGGCCGCAAGACGGCGCTGAAGGCAAACACCGACAAGGCGCTGTTTGACTGCTCGGAAAAGGTCAAATGCATGGTGGTCAAGCACACCGGCGATCAGACGACCTGGGTTCAGGGGCGCGACATCGATCTCAAGGCCGAGATGGCCGAGGCCAAGCCCTATTGCCCCTATGTCGAAGTAGGCGCCGAGGATCCGCTGTTCATCCTCTACACCTCGGGTTCGACCGGGCGTCCGAAGGGGGTTGTCCATACCTCGGGCGGTTATCTGGTCTATGCCTCGATCACCCACCAATACACCTTCGACTATCAGGAAGGCGACGTGTACTGGTGTACCGCCGATGTGGGTTGGGTCACGGGCCACAGCTATATCATCTACGGTCCGCTGGCCAATGGCGGCACCTCGGTCATGTTTGAGGGCGTGCCGACCTACCCGGATGCGGGCCGCTTCTGGGAAGTTTGCGCCAAGCACAAGGTCAACCAGTTCTACACCGCGCCGACGGCGATCCGCTCGCTGATGGGGCTGGGCACCGAATGGGTTGAAAAGCACGACCTGTCGTCCTTGAAGCTGCTGGGTTCGGTCGGTGAGCCGATCAACCCCGAGGCCTGGAACTGGTACAACACCAATGTCGGCAAGGGCCGTTGCCCGATCGTCGACACCTTCTGGCAGACGGAAACCGGCGGTCACCTGATCACCCCGCTGCCCGGTGCCATCCCGCAAAAGCCGGGTTCGGCCACCAAGCCGTTCTTTGGCGTTCAGCCCATCGTGCTGGACCCGTCGAATGCGCAGGTCCAGACCGACACCAAGGCAGAAGGCGTTCTGTGCATCGCCGATGCCTGGCCGGGGATCATGCGTACCCTCTGGGGCGATCATGAGCGCTTCCAAGAGGCCTATTTCGGTCAGTATCGTGGCTATTACTTCACTGGTGACGGCTGCCGCCGCGATGAGGACGGCTATTACTGGATCACCGGCCGCGTTGACGACGTGATCAACGTCTCGGGTCATCGGATGGGGACCGCCGAGGTCGAGAGCGCGCTGGTCGCCCATGAAAAGGTCGCCGAGGCCGCCGTGGTCGGCTATCCGCATGACATCAAGGGGCAGGGCATCTATGCCTATGTCACGCTGATGAACGGGGTCGAGCCGACGCCGGAACTGCGCAAGGAACTGGAAACCTGGGTGCGGACCGAGATCGGCCCGATTGCCAAGCCCGACCTGATCCAATGGGCGCCGGGCCTGCCGAAGACCCGTTCTGGCAAGATCATGCGCCGCATCCTGCGCAAGATCGCCGAGAACGACTATGGCAGCCTTGGTGACACCTGGACACTTGCCGACCCCTCGGTGGTCGATGAGCTGATCGAGAACCGGATGAACCG
>CALLZQ010000226.1 GCA_937858255.1 uncultured Tabrizicola sp. | reverse complement strand
CTGCGGCATGCTCTGCCACCGCCTCCAGCACCTTGGGGTCATACAGCAGCCGCACCACCCGGTCCTGACGCCGCATCAGCTTGAAGGGTTCGATCTTGCGATCCAGCCGGGCATTGACGCGCGCCACCAGCCGTTCCACCCGCCCCCGCAACAACCAGCGCAGCCCCGGACCGACAATCCGTTCCAGCGCCGCGATCGCCGCCAGAATGCCGGCAATCACCAAAAGCCAGACCGGGATCTCAACCGTTTGGAACATCCCTCCAGCCTAGCCGATCCACCTTGAAAGACAAGCTCAAATCCGCCCCCATTTTCTGTCTTCAAATATCCTCGGGGGGAGGGATTTCGCCCGCGAAATCCCGTGGGGGGCAGACAGCCCCCCTCTTTTTGCCGCATTGCCGCAAATGCCGCATCGCGGCGAATTGACAACGCCAGATTCTTTCCCCTATCTGTGACCTGACGAAACAAAATTGCGCGCATCGACTCGGGAGGCCCCATGACCGCCGACAAGACCCAAGACAAACCCTGGCTGTTCCGCACCTATGCCGGCCATTCCACCGCCGCCGCCTCGAATGCGCTTTACCGCACCAATCTGTCCAAGGGGCAGACCGGCCTCTCGGTCGCCTTCGATCTGCCGACCCAGACCGGTTATGACAGCGACGATCCCCGGTCCAAGGGCGAGGTCGGCAAGGTCGGCGTTCCCGTCGCGCATCTGGGCGATATGCGGGCGCTGTTCGACCAGATCCCGCTGGAACAGATGAACACCTCGATGACGATCAACGCGACCGCGCCCTGGCTGCTCGCGCTCTATATCGCCGTGGCCGAGGAACAGGGCGCCGATGTCTCGCGCCTCAACGGCACCGTGCAAAACGACCTGATCAAGGAATATCTCTCGCGCGGGACCTATATCTGCCCGCCCAAGCCCAGCCTGCGGATGATCACCGATGTTGCGGCCTATACCCGCGAGCATCTGCCGAAATGGAACCCGATGAACGTCTGCTCGTACCATCTGCAAGAGGCAGGGGCGACGCCGGAACAGGAACTGGCCTTTGCGCTCGCCACAGGCGTGGCGGTTCTGGACGATCTGAAAACCAAGGTTCCCGCCGAGCATTTCCCCGAAATGGTTGGCCGCATCTCATTCTTCGTCAATGCCGGCATCCGCTTTGTGACCGAGATGTGCAAGATGCGCGCCTTTGTCGATCTTTGGGATGAGATCTGCGAGAACCGCTTTGGCGTGACCGAGGCGAAATACCGCCGCTTCCGCTATGGCGTGCAGGTCAACAGCCTTGGCCTGACCGAACAGCAGCCGGAAAACAACGTCTACCGCATCCTGATCGAGATGCTGGCCGTCACGCT
>CALLZQ010000225.1 GCA_937858255.1 uncultured Tabrizicola sp. | reverse complement strand
AGGTCGTCCAGCGCGCGCTCGCGCAGCGCCGCGATCCGGCCGGGGAAACGGGTGGCCAGCGGGTTGGTCTGCGGCAGATGTCCCGAGACGACGATGGCGCAGAGGTCGGGCCAGCGGTTCAGGGCGGTTTCCGCCAGCCGCCAGCCCTCGATCTGGCCACCGAGGGTCAGGTCCGTGACCAGCAGATCCACGGGGCTGGTCAGCCGCGCCAGGGCCTCCGCGGCGTCATCGGTCAGGCAGAGGTCGCGCGCCAGCGGTGTCAGCAACGCCTGCGCCGCTGCCCGGTTGGCGGGATCATCCTCGACCAGCAGGACCGCGCCAAGGCGCGGGATGGCGGCAGGGGGAACGCTGTCGAGCGGCAGGGTCAGCGTCACCGTCGTACCCTGACCGGGGGCAGAGGCAATCTGCACATCGCCCCCCGACTGGCGGATGAAGCCATAGACCATGGCCAGCCCCAGCCCTGTGCCCGTGCCATCGGCCCTTGCGGTGAAGAAAGGTTCCATCGCATGCGCCAGAACCTCGGGCGGCATGCCGGCTCCGGTATCCGCGACCTCGATCACCGCCTGCGCGCCCTCTTGCCCGACGCGGATGCGGATCGCGCCATTGCCTGTGATCGCCTGCGCCGCATTCAGGCACAGGTTCAGTAGCGCGCTTTCCATCTGGCCGGGATCGACCTTGACCGGCAGGGGCGCCCTATCGGTCGCAATCTCCAGCTCAATCCCTTCGCGCAGCGCAAAACCGATCAGGTCGGCCATGCCCTCGACCAGTTGCGGCAGATCGACCGTCTCGGGCTCCAGATGCTGACGGCGGGCAAAGGCGAGGAGTCGCCCGGTCAGCGAGGTGCCCAGATCGACCGCCGAGGCGATGGTCTGGCGCAGCGCCACCTGCCGTTCCGGCGGGGCACTGTCCATCAGATGCAGGCTGCCGGCGATGGGCGAAAGAATATTGCCGAAATCATGCGCCACCTCGCCCGAAACCTTGCCAAGCGCCTCGATCCGCTGGATTTGGCGCAGGCGGCCCTCGACCTGACGGCGCTCGGTGACATCTGTCACCAGAACCACCGCCCCGCCACCCGGCAGCGGGCTTTCGCGCGTCTCGATCACCGGGCCGGTTGGCAGGGTCAGGCTGGACAGGTCCGACGGCCCTTCGGTTCCCTGCCAGCCGGCGCCGGCAATCACCTCGGCCAGCCGGGGGCGGCGGGCTAGCCCCGCACGCTCGATCCGCAGCAAAGGGGCAAGGCGGTCGTTCTGCGCCACGATCTGCCCCTGTTCGCCAAGGATCGCCACCCCATCGGTCATGCTGGCCATCATATTGTCGAACAGGGCTGTGCGCTGCGCCATCTGCCGGTGAGAACGGTCAAGGCGCAGCGCATTGGCGCGAAAGGTACGGAAGGCATGGAACAGCTTGCCGATCTCATCGCCCTGGCCTTCACCCCGCGGCAGGCGGGTCTGTCGGTCTCCCGAGGCAAGGCGCATCATCGCCTCGGAAATCGCGCGCAGATTGGCGGTGACATGGCCCGAGACGTAAAGCGCGGCCAGCAAGGCAAGGGCCGCACTGGCCAGGACCACAAACAGCAGGGTGGATTTCGCCACGGCAATGACGGTGGCGGTGCTGGCCCGCGCGGCGGCGATCACGGCCTGCGCCTCATCGGTCACGGCGGCCGCATGCGCCGTCGCGGCGGCGGCCCCCTGCCGGATGCGTACCAGCGCTGCCTGGGCGTCAAGCTGCCGGGCCAGTTCCTGACGCCGCCTCTCGAACAGACCATCCGGCCCGCGCGCCTGCGCCTCAAGCCATGTCAGATCCTCGTTGGGCGCGCCGGGCCGGAATTCCTGGGTCAGGCGGGTGAATTCGCGCTGATATTCGCCGACGCCGATCAGATTTTCAGCCCGGCCTGCGCCGAGAAGTGAGGCGGTGATCCGTTGTAGCGTGACCGCCCTCTGCCGGTCTGCCAGCGCCGCCGAAGGCCGGGCCGAGAGCGCGGCAAAGCGCCGTTCGGCGGCGGCGAGTTCGGCATTCAGCCGCAGCGTCTGGTCCCTGAGACCGGCGCGCAGGGAACTGTTGCGCACCAGATCGTCAATCGCCGCGCGGGTCTGCCGCAGCCGGTCGCGCAGGGGGGCGCCCTCGGGCAGGTCTGCCAGCAGCGCATCGACAAGGGCAGTGGCGGCCTCACCCTCTTGGGCGATGCGGAACGGGCTGTCGATGGTCAAGAGATAGGGGGCAAAGGTCGCCAGATCGGCCGCATGGCGCGAGAAGGTCAGCGCCCGGTCCACCTGCGACAGTGTCTCGCCATGCAGCCGGTCCAGCCGGTCATTACCCCGGGTCAGCGCCCCCCAGGCGATGGCACCGACCGTCAGCACCGCCGCCGCCAGC
>CALLZQ010000224.1 GCA_937858255.1 uncultured Tabrizicola sp. | reverse complement strand
CGGTGGCCCCGGCGGGGTGGGGGCGGGCAACCGCGGCGCGCATGAGGCGGGGGGCCCGTCCCTCGGCCTCAACATCGTCTTGCCGCATGAACAGGCGCCGAACGAATATGTTACGCCGGATCTCTGCTTCAACTTCCACTACTTCGCCATCCGCAAGATGCACTTTCTGATGCGTGCCAAGGCGGTCTGCGTCTTCCCCGGCGGCTTTGGCACGCTGGATGAGATGTTTGAGACCCTGACCCTGATCCAGACCAAGCGGATGAAACCCATTCCCTTCCTGCTGTTCGGCCGCAGCTTTTGGGAGAAGGTCATCAACTGGGAACTTCTGGCCGAGGCCGGCACGATCAGCGCCGAGGACCTGGACCTGTTCCATTACGTCGAAACGGCAGATGAGGCGATTGCCCGGATCGATGCCTTTGTCCCGGCCTGCTAGGGCCGGGCGCGGTCAGTAATCTTTCTCGTAGAACAGCCCAAGGCCGGTGTCGCCATCATTGCCGACCCGGCCCTTGACCGTCAGATTGTCGGTTAGATCGAGATTCAGGCTGATCTCGCTCTTGCCGTCCTGATCAATCGTCACCTCGGTATAAATGTTCTCGCTCAGGTACTTGCCGGCCTTGACCTGCGCCGAACCATCGTCCGAGGTCTGCACATCCAGATCGTCAAGGCCAAAACCCTGCCGCAAGCGTGAGACAATCCCCTCCCCCCCGCGCCCGGCCAGCGTGGCCACGGCATTGGCCAGTTGCACCGCTTGCAGCGCCGACAGGCTTTCCAGCCGCCGCCCGAACAGGATCTGCGCCAGCACCTCTTCCTGCGGCAGTGCCGGCGAAGAGGTAAAGGTCACTTGCGGATCGGTTGCCTGCCCCTCAATCAGCACGCCTGCGCTGATACCATCGGCCACTGTCGCCGCGACGATGCGGATGTAGGGGTCAAAACTACCCTCAAGCTGCAAGCTCGCCTCGGTCAGATCAAGGCGGCGGCCCAGAATCTCCAGCCGCCCCCGGATCAGGTTGAACGCGCCCGAGGGGATGACATTGTCGGTGGTCCCGTTGATGCGTAACTCGCCCCCCAGTTCGGCATCCAGCCCCCGCCCGCGCAGGAACAGCCGGTTCGGCGCCGAGATGGTCAGGTCGAGCGTGTAGGGCCGCGCTGGCCCCGAATTGTTGCTGGCCGCCGTGTCCAGAAGACCGGCGCGCCGCCGCGTCTCATGCACCGCGGCGGGTTCATTCACATGCTGCAATTCCGGCAGATCGCCGACAGCGCCCAGCCCCGCCGGGGCATCGGGGTTTCCGGTTCCCGGCAGCGCGTTGCGCCCCGCCAGCCCCGCCCCGCCGGTCAGCGGACCTGCCAGACGCAGCGCCCCATTCGCCCGCGTCTCGTAGAGCTGCGGGTCGCGCAGCACCACATTCGACAGGGTAATGTCCAGATCGGCGTCAAAGGGAGCGGCGAGTCCGATCCCGCCCCTCACCGCCAGATCGCCCCCCGAAGAGACCCCGGCCGAGACGTTCACCTCGGCCCGCGCCCCGCCCAGCCGCAGATCGGCATTCAACCCGGTCAGCGCAAAGGGCAGCGTCGCATCGGCCAGCCGCCCGCCGCTCAGCGACACCCGGCCCGAGAGCGACGACAGCGCAAACGGTCCGTTCAGCCGCAGATCGACCGCAACCGGCCCCGACAGCACCCGCGTCCCCAGAAACGGATTGGCCAACCCCGCCTGCGCCGACCCGGTAATCGCCAGATCGCCGCTGGCCAGATCGCCGCCGATCCGCCCGTTGACGCGGGCGTTGATCTGCCCCGGCCCGGTGCCAGTCAGATCGACGCGGTAGCCCTGCGGCTCTTGCACCGCTGTGCCGCGCAGCGTGACCGGGCCGGGAAATTCGGGTATCAAGAGCGCCAGATTGGTCAGCCCGGCATCAAGGCGCAGCGTCCCGCTCCCCTCGGCCAAGGTGCCTTCGGCACTGGCGCGCAGTTGCGGATTGGCCAGCCGCGCCATCTCCACCCGGATCTGCCCGCCTGTCAGGCGCAACTTTGCCTCGGCCTGCGTCAGCCCCGCCAGCAGACGGTCGGCCTGTGCCTGACCGGCACGCAGGTCGCGCGCCTCGGCGGTGACGGCAATCGCCGCATCCTCTGCCGCGCCCGTCACACCGAAATCCGCCGCCAGCCGCCCGCCCAGACCCGGGCGCAGCGCTGCCAGATCGGTCACTTCGACCCGCCCGGTCAGATCGCTGCCTGCCGGGGCCAGAACGCCGGAGAGATTGACCTTCAGCCGCTCACCCGCCACCCGAGCCTCGGCGATCTCGACCCGAGGTCCGCTGCCCGGGCTGGCAATTTTCGCTTCCAGACGCGCCACTGTCGCACCGCGCAGCAGCCCATCCACCTCGGCTATCCCAAGGGCCAAGTCACGCGCAGTCAGATCAGCCGTGACTTCGGCCCGCGCCGGGTTGCCCCGCAGCGCAAAGGCCAGTTCCCCCGCGCCACCGAATTCAGGGCGGATCAGCGACAGCTCCCCCAGCCGCAGCCGGCCCGTCACATCGCTGACATCCGGCGACAACACCCCCGACAGATCGCCGTCAAACTGCGCGCCGGTCAGACGCGCCCGGTCGATTTGCAGCGCCGCACCGGTCACCGTCCCCTCCAGCGCGATCTCAGTCTGCCCCGCCAGCAGCCGGTCCAACTCGGCCACCCCCAGCCGCAGATCCTGCCCCAGCAGCGACAGAACCAGATCGGCCCGCCCGTTCAAGAGCGGCCCGTCGATCCGCGCCGTCCCGCGCGCGCTGCCGCCATAAGCCGGGCCTGCCTTGGCCAGATCGGGGATCGCAAAGGTCAGATCCGCCCGCACCTTGTCACTGTCGATCTCACCCGAACCCTCTAGGCTGAGGCTGGTACTCTCGACCGACAGTCGCCGAATCTCGGTCCCGGTCGGGTCGCGCAGCACCCGCAGATCAAGGCGCGAGGCGCCGCGCAGCATCGCATCCACCTCGGCAATATCGACGCCCAGATCCTCGGCCGCGACCGTCAACTCCAGATCGAAGTCCCCGCCCAGAGGGCTGCCATGCCCCTCCAGCCTGACCTCACCCGCACCACTCAGATCCCGCCCCGCCAGACCCGAGAACCGCGCCAAATCCGCCGTCTTGGCCGTCGCCGTGCCCAGAACGCGAAAGCCGGTGGACAGGCCGCTGATCGCACCCGAGGCCGTCAGATCCAGCCCCTGCCCCCCCGCGCGCAGATCGCCGATGCGCAATTCATCTGCCGATTGCTGCCACCAGAACCGTGTTTCCAAGGTCAGGTCAGCCCCCAAAGCCTGAGCCAGCGCCGGGTCCTGCAAGGCCAGCCCTTCGATCGCACCCTTAAGCGTGCCGCCGATCAGCGGATCCCCCCCGCGCCGGTCGATCCGGCCGGAGCCGCTCAGATCAAAAACCGGCAGCCGCGCCGCGCCGGTTTGCAGACCCCGACCGGTAAAGCTGGCGGTCCAGCGCTCGCCCTCGGCGCTGTCATAGGCAAATCGCAGATCGGCAGAGGCCACCGAAACCGGCGCCGAAACCGGAAGCACGACCACCGCCCCGCCCGGATCGGCAAGCCGACCATTCACCTCCAGCCGCTCGGGCAGGCCATCGGCGGCAATCCGCGCCGCGCCGGTCAGCGCCAGGCTGCGCGTACGCAACTCCAGCGCCGTCAGATCCAGCGCCCCGCTGGCCGCCCGCGTGCCATTGGTGCGCAAGGCAACGTCATTGCCAAAGAAATCACGGTACTCCGGCAGGAACAATGGCGCCAGATCGCCCCCCAGATCGGCGGCAAAGGCCAGATCTCCCCCTTCGCCCTCGCCTTTCAGGGTGATGGTCCCGGCCAGCCGGTCCTCCCCCTCGGTCGCAAGCGCGATATCGGCAGCGAAATCGTCAAGCGGCCCGGCACCCTTGACGGTCAGCACCGCCGAAGGCGCGCCGGGAATATTCAAGAGCGAAACCGCAAGCCCGCCGGCGCCCTCGGCAGCATCAAGGTCAATGGCCAGTTGACGGCTGGCATTCTCATAGCTGGCGCTCAGTGTGATCCGCCCTTCGGGGCCGTCATCGCTGCGCAGGATTTGCACCTCGGCGCTGCCCGTGCCGCCATTCAGCGTCAGCGCGGCCTCAATACTGCCCTCGACGGGCTGGCCCAGCAGGCTCTCGCCCAGTTCAACCCGGGCCGCCGTGATCTTGCCGATCTCGACCGAGACCGGCAAATCCGGCAGGCTGAACCCCGTGGCCTCGGGCGCGGGGGCACCCTCTTCTGCCACCGGCGCGCGGGAAAAGATGATCTCGCCGGCGGTCAGCTCGTTCACCGACAGCGCCCCCCCCAGCAGGGACGAGCGGTTCCAGTCCAGAACAATGTCGTTGACGGTCAGCCAGATCCCCTCATCATCGGCAATGGTCAACTGGCTGGCCGTGGCGCGCGAGGACAGCGCGCCCTCGAAATCGCGCAGGATCACCTGTCGCCCGGCGCCCGAGAGGCTATCCTCGATAAAGGCGACGATGCGGCCCCGGTCGGTCCGCTCGGCCTCGGTCTCTTGTGCCTTTGCCGGCAGCGGGGCGAAAACCAGCCCGCAGAGCAGGCCCAGAACCGATGCGCGCATCATCAAAACGCCTGCCCCAATCCGACATAGATCTGCACGCCCTTGCCGGTACGCCCGCGCACCGGCGCGGCAATATCCAGCCGGATCGGGCCAATGCCGGTGTCGTATCGCAGACCGAGCCCGGCGCCGGCATGCCAGTCGCCGTTACTGCCAAAGAAGCTGTCCAGCCCCACCCGCCCGGCATCGACAAAACCGACCACCCCGATCTTTTCCGAGACCTTCACCCGCGCCTCGACCGAAGCCGCCAGAAAGCGGTTCCCCCCCACCTCAA
>CALLZQ010000223.1 GCA_937858255.1 uncultured Tabrizicola sp. | reverse complement strand
CGGCGGTTTCCGCATCGCCGGCTGTCAGGCAGTCGAACTCATCCTCCAGCGCCATCCGCATGGATTGCAGGCTGTGCGGTTCGTCATCGACCAAGAGGATGGCGGGGCGGGGGCTGGCCATCAGAGCGCCTCGGCCTTTTCCGATTGCCGCGCGGCCAGCCAGTTCAGCCAGCCCTGCATGCCCTCACCCGTGCGGGCCGAAACCTCAAGGATTTCGATGTGCGGATTGACCCGCCGCAGGTTGGCGCGATAGGCCGCCAGATCGGCGCCGCAATAGGGGGCAAGGTCGATCTTGTTCAGGATCGCCAGCCGCGCGGCGGTGAACATAGCGGGGTATTTCAGGGGCTTGTCCTCCCCCTCGGTGACCGACAGGATCGCGACCTTGGCATCTTCGCCCAGATCAAAGCCGGCGGGGCAGACCAGATTGCCGACATTCTCGATGAACAGGCACGCCCCCTGCGGCAGGTTCAGCGCCGTCAGCGCATGGCCGACCATGGCGGCGTCCAGATGGCAACCCTTGCCGGTGTTGATCTGGATGGCGCGGGCGCCGGTGGCGCGGATGCGGTCGGCATCGGCCGAGGTCTGCTGATCGCCCTCGATCACGGCAAGCGGGCGCGCGCCCATAGCCCGGATCGTCTCGCACAAAAGCGTGGTCTTGCCCGAACCGGGTGAGGAGACGAGGTTCAGGGCCAGAACCTGCCGCGCCGCCAGCGCCCGGCGGTTTTCGGCGGCCAAGGCGTCATTCTTGGACAGGATCGAGGTTTCCACCGCGATCAACCGTTCCTGCGACATGCCGGGCACGGAACCCCCCGCCGCCCTTTGGCCATAAGGGTGCAGGTGGTGGCCAGGGCCGCAGCCGCAGCCGCCATGGTCGTGATGATGGGCTGGCGCCGGCTTTGGCGCGGCCCGGCTGCGCGGCGTCATCCCGGCGACTGCCGACACAGCGGCGGCAAGGCTGGACACCGGCGCGGCGGCAGGGGGCAGGGGCGATTTGACCTCGGGGCCGGGGTCAAAGGTCACGGTTCCATGGCATCCGCAAACAGTACACATCAGGCGACCTCCATATCCTTGATCCGCATCTCATCGCCCCCTTCGGGCAACAGCCGCCCGCCGCCGCAGCGCGGGCAGGGGGACAGGCGGCTATCGATTTCCACCGTCGTCTCGCAGTCAAAACACAGCGCCCGCCCCGGCAGGTCCAGCATTTCCAGCCGCGCGCCCTCGGCGGGGCTGCCGCGCATCACCACGTCAAAGGCGAATTCCAGCGCCGGCTTTTCCACCCCGGCAAAACGCCCGATTTCCAGCCGCAGGCAGGTGACGCGGGCAAAGCCATGCTGGCGCGCCTGATCCAGCACGATCTCGCGGATGCCTTCGGCAAGGCTCATCTCATGCATCCTGCACCTCTTGCAACGTGACCGGAACGCAGGGATCGTGCAGCGCGACGATCAGCGGCGCAAGCGCGTGGCGGGCTGGGGGCAGGGCGTCCAAGGCGGATTGCAGCGCCCCGCCGGGGGCGAGCAGATGGTCGGTCGGGGTGGCCCGGTCCAGACGGGTCACGCGCCCCTCACTATCCAGTTCCACCCGCAGCGCATAAAGGCCGCGCGCTGCCGGCACCAGCGCCGTTCCCTTATGGGTCATCGCCGGGGGCAGATGACCGGCAATCGTCCGTTCCAGATCGACCAGCATTCCGGTCAGCCGCCACAGCGGCCCGCGCCCGCCCTTTGCGGAAAGCGCGCGCAGCAGCGGATGGTCGGCGCAGCGCCCGGCGGCGGAATTTTCCTGTGCGGTCAACTGTAGCGCCGTGGCGGGTGTGACCAGTGGCAGGTCGGGGCCGGTCGCCTGACCGGGTGCCAGCGCCGCGATCAGCGCCGCCATCAGCGGGGCCAGCGGTGCCGGCCCCTGCGTCCAGTCCCTCAGCGCCTCAACTGTTTCAGGCATCCGGCCTGCGGGACCGAGCAGTGCGCCAGCCCCTTCGGGCGCGGGCATTGACAGCGGTGACAGCCCCAGCAATCGCGGCAGGATCAGACAGAGGCGGCACAGATGCTCACGCAGGATCTCGGCCCGCAACGCGGCCATGCTGACCTGCGGGGGCAGCCCCAGCGCCAGATCGGCGGCCAGTGATTGCGCCCCCCGGCAGAGGTTGAACAGGCGCGGGAGCAGCGCCGCTACCTCACCCGCCGGGCGGCCCGCGACCAGCGCGGCAAGCGGCAGGGGCGCGCGGGGAACCACCCGCATCCCTCCGGTCGCTGCACGGGTCGCGGCAAGGGTCATTCCGACAGCCCCCCGGTGATGAGGCGGCGGCGTGTCGGGGCCTCATCGGCCTCTTCCACCGCAGGCGGCGGCGCCAGTTCGGCCTCGCGCGCGGCGCGGATCTCGGCGGCGCGGTCGGTTTCGGCCCGGTGCTCGGCTCTGGACAGCCCTCCCAGCACCGCCCGGCCCACCTCGGCGGCCTGCATCTGGCTGGTGAAATCCCCCATCGGTGAAAACAGCGAGCAGGCGAGGTAGGGGCCGACCATCGGGCGGGAGTTATGGATGAATTCATATTCACCCGAGGGGAAGCGGATCACCTCTTTTTCCAGCGCGCCCAAAACCGGGCGATCCGGCCCGGGCAGGTAGATCAGGTTCATGAACCACGGCGCGATCAGCACGCCCAAGGCGCCACCCTCATAGGGGCGGAATCCCACGGCCTGCACATGCAGGGCATGGTTGACGATCGGCACATCCTTCATCTTGGCATGCCAGACATCGGTGAAATCGGCGACCAGCGCAGCTGTGCGGCGATCCACCTCGGCCTGAAGCTGCATCTCCTCGGAACCCGGATCCTCGCGCACCAGAAATTGCGCGGCGGGGGCAGAACAGCCCGGGCAAGTCCAATCCTCGGGCAGGTCGCGAAAGGCGGTGCCGGGGCTGATCTGGCGGGTATCATCCCCCTCGGCCGGGTCATAGGGGGTCCAGCAGATCTTGCATTCCATGATCGCCAGCGGGCTGATCTTGTCGCTCGCGCCCAGATAGCTGCCCTCAAAAGTGGTCATGGTCATCGGATCGCCTCCAGCACTTCGCGGATGCGGCCGGCGCTGTCCTCCAGATCCTCGGTCGCGGCAAGGGCGACCTCGGGCATGCCTGTCACCTCAAAGGTGTCGAGGATCAGCGTATCCATCGAGTTGAAGAACTGCACCCGCCAGACATGGGCCTGCGCCAGTGCGGTCAGCCGGCAATTGCCATACCCGCGTGAGAGGATGGTCACGGCCCCCTCACCCAGGGCCTCGTCCAGCCAGACCAGATCCTCTTCGGTATGGGGCAGGAGCGAGAGGTTGACGACATGCGGCGCGTCGCCCGGGTGATGGGCCTGCGATTTGGACATCAGTTCCGACAAGAGAGAGGGCGCGTTGACCACGCCCGGCATCTTGCGGGCCAGCGCGCCGATGGCGGGGCGGTGGGGGACATGAGCGCGCGCACGGGCGAGCATCGGCACGGCGCCGACCTCGATCTTTTCCACGCCGGCGCCGGCCAGCACCCAGACCCCGGCAAACACCGATTCCTGCGCCGCAATCGCCGGAATGCCGCGGATTTTCATCGCGACCTCGCCTTGCCCCAGGGTCTCGGCCAAGAGGGCGCGGGATTCGGGCGGCAGGGGCGACAGGTCGAACTCACGATTGCGCCCGTCTGCCGCCGTCGCCTCGCAGGCATCGGCCAGCGCGGCCAACAGGTGCAGGGCCGGGGCGGCGGCATCCTCGCGCCCGTCGACATCGGGAATATGGGGTGCGTATGTGCGCATGCCCGAAGGCAGGGCAAGGTAATCGACCTCACCCTCGGGGTCTTGCGACCCCGGGCCAAAGCCTATGGGCGGAAGTTGAAAGCCGGAAACCATAACTGCCTCTCTCTCGTGTCAGACGGTCGCAAGACCGAGGATGTGGGGAATGCGGGCCATGTAATCGTCCCAATCGCGGATCCGGGCGATGGCGCCGATCATCCGCCCCTCGCTGAAGAACAGGAAAGACGGGGTTTTCAGGACGTTATGCGTCTCACGCAGCCCGGCCTCGATGGCATCGCCCACCAGCGCGCAGTCAAAGGCGTTCTGGAACGCCATCCGCAACTCGGGCAGCACGACGGCGGCATCGCAGGTTTCCAGGTTGCGGGCGGGATCGCCGGGGATCAGCAGGCAATGCAGGCCCGGACGCTCCAGATAGGTGGCCAGATCAACAGCATTTTCCAGATATGGCCAGCCGAGGTCGGTGGTCAGGCGGGGAAGCAAGGGGTGCATGGGGGCATCCTTGTGACT
>CALLZQ010000222.1 GCA_937858255.1 uncultured Tabrizicola sp. | reverse complement strand
ATCAACGCCTATGAGGAAATGGCCTCAAAATCCGAGCGCGAAAAGATCACCACCGCGCAAATCATCATCCCCAATGGCCCGCGCCTTGGCGGCAAGGTGATCGAGATCGAGGGGCTGCAAAAGGCCTTTGGCGACAAGCTGTTGATTGAAAACCTGTCCTTTGCCCTGCCCCCGGGCGGCATCGTCGGCGTCATCGGCCCGAACGGCGCCGGCAAATCGACGCTGTTCCGCATGCTGACCGGGCAGGAACAGCCCGATGCCGGGACCATCACGCTGGGCGATACTGTCAAGCTGGCCTATGTCGACCAGTCGCGCGACGCGCTGGACCCGAACAAGACCGTCTGGGAAGAGATTTCCGACGGGCTTGAGGTCTTGGAACTGGGCGATGCGACCATGAACAGCCGCGCCTATTGCGGCGCCTTCAACTTCAAGGGGGGCGATCAGCAGAAAAAGGTCGGCCTTCTGTCGGGCGGTGAACGCAACCGCGTGCATATGGCGAAACTGCTGCGCCGCGGCGGCAACGTGCTGCTCCTCGACGAACCGACCAACGATCTGGACGTGGAAACGCTGCAAGCGCTGGAGGCCGCACTGGAAGATTTCGCCGGTTGCGCGGTGATCATCAGCCACGACCGCTTCTTCCTCGACCGGCTCTGCACCCATATCCTCGCGTTTGAGGGCGATGCCCATGTCGAATGGTTCGAAGGCAACTTCGAGGCCTATGAGGCCGACAAGGTCCGCCGCCTTGGCCCGGATTCGATCGAGCCGAAGCGGGTGAAGTACAAGAAGTTCAGCCGCTGAGGGCCGCCCGGATTTCGGGTGCCGCCCACATCGGCAGAGGATTTCATGGCGGTCGCCCGAACGGCGGCCGCCATGGCTTGTCGACAGCAGATTACGGCCAATGCAGCGCGCCTCTGGCCGGCATACGGAAGAACGGTTCAGCAAGCTCTCGGCTCTGCGCCGCCGTTCTGACCCTCAGCTTCACCACATTTCCAAGCCCCCCGGCGGCCAATGCCATGCCTGGCGCCGACCGGCATGTAGGATGCGCGCCCTAGTTGTCCGGCGCGGGCCGACAGCCCAGGTCGCCCAAAGCCCCTGCCAACCCAAACTCACATCGGTTTTATGCAATTTAAGATTGCAAATACATGTTGCAACGACATCGCTGGGGCGGCATTACTCAACAGCGGACCCTGTAAAAAAACAGGCTGATTTGCCCGTATTTCGCTTAGAATTTGCGAAGACTTCGTTTGTGCCGCGCGGAACATCCCTAACCGGGCGCGCGAGAGTAGATTTGTCACCAGTGCCGGCCTTTTCCACCGCGCCACCCAAATCATTTTCTGCCGGAGCCTGCCCATGAACAACCCCAAACAGACCCTCGCCGTCGGTCTGGCCGCCGTGGCACTGATCGGCGCCATGATCCTGTTCAGCGACAGCGGCACCAGTTCCACGGTGCGGTTGATGCAATACCTGTTTCTCGGACTCGGGTTGGTAGCGGTGGTGGGCAGCCTGATCCAGATCGGCCGCAAATAGCCGCGCCATTGCGGAACTGCCGGCCAGCGGGCGGCGTTGTCTCCTCGAAGGGTAAACCAAGAGAGGAGCATCCCATGAAAGGCGCCTTGGCCTGGCTGATCGGTATTCCGATCCCGATCATCATCCTGTTGTATCTGACGGACGTTTTCTGAGGACGGGGCCCACGCGGCCCCGCCTTGCCCTTGCGATCCCCGCTCTCGCATCTCTCACGTGCGGGGACCAAAACTTTCCACATAATCCACCATGCGCGGCAGGCAGACAGTTTTCAAATCGTAATTCTGCTGGGCAAACAGTCGCGCCGCCTCACGAAGGGATTGATATTTCGCCGGATTGGCCAGTGCATCGATCAGCCGCTCCGACCAGCCGGCCACATCGAAGAAATCGACCAGCAGCCCCGTTTCGCCATGGCGCAGCACCTCTTGCACCGGTGCGGTGCGCGAGCCGATCACCAGACAGCCCGCCGCCATCGCCTCGAGCATCGACCACGACAGAACGAAGGGATAGGTCAGATAGGCATGGGCACGGCTGATGTGCAGGATGTTGACAAACACCGGATAGGGCACCTTGCCCATGAAATGCACCCGCGACAGGTCGAGCTGGTCGCGCACTTCCGACAGGATCTGCTCTTTCCAGCCCTTCGCCCCCTTGGGCGGGGCGCCATAGCTGACCTCATCACCGCCAACGATCACCACCTGCGCCTGTGGCCGCGCGCGCAGGATCTCGGGCAGCGCCCGCATGAAGATGTGATAGCCGCGATAGGGTTCGAGGTTGCGGTTGACGAAGGTCAGCACCTCATCGCCCACACGCAGCACCCGCCCGTCCGGCAGGGTGACACTGGCCTCGGGGTTTGGCGTCAGTGCCGCCGCATCCACCCCGTCATGGATCACCCGGATCATCCCACGCAAAGCCGGCGGATAGGTGCTGGCCTGCCACTCGGTCGGTGCCAGCCCGGCATCGGCATGCATCAGCGATTGCCCCAGATGCGCCGCCCGCCCCTGCGCGATCATCACCTGATCAAGGCCATAGGGCGCGAATTCAGTGTCAAAGCCGACATCGGCGCCCACGCCGCGATAATAGAACTCGGCATAGACGATCAGCTTGGCCTCGGGCCAGATTTCCTTGAGGAACAGCGTCTCGCCCCAACCGGAATGGCCAAAGATCACATCGGGCACATAGCCCTCTTGCTCTTTCAGCCGCTGACAGACGCGGGCCACCGTCACGCCCCGATCACTCATCGTCGTATAGTTGCGCCCCAGCCGGGTCTGGGCCGGATCGACCTTCATCATCTCATGACGGTAACGCAGGGTCTTGACCGAAGATTGCCGGTTATTGGTGGAATCCGTCAGCGCCAGCACATCATGACCGCGCCGCGCCATTTCCGGCGCGAGATAGAGGAACTGACCGGGGAAATTCTGATGCAGGAATAAGATCTTCACGAAAACTCGCCATATCCGGGGGTGCCAAAGGCCGCAGCCATCAGCGTCCGGGTATAGTCGGTCTTCGGATCATTGAAAATCAAGTCGCTTTCGCCCGCCTCGACAATATCGCCGGCCTTCATCACCAGAACCCGATGGGACAACGCCTTGACCACCCGCAGATCGTGGCTGATGAAGATATAGGCCAGCCCCCATTTCGCCTGCAACCGCCGCAACAGATCGACGATCTGTACCTGCACCGTCATGTCCAGCGCACTTGTCGGCTCATCCAGCACTACCAGTTTCGGGCGCAGGATCATCGCCCGGGCAATGGCGATGCGCTGCCGCTGCCCGCCCGAGAATTCATGCGGATAGCGCCCCATCGTCGCCGGGTCGAGGCCGACCTCGGTCATGATTTCGGCCACCAGCGCGCGGCGATCCTTGCCCGGCCCATCGGCATCCGTAATGCCATGTACGCCCAGCCCCTCGGCAATGATCTGCTGAATGGTCATCCGGGGTGACAGGCTGCCAAAGGGATCCTGAAACACGATCTGCATGTCGCGCCGCAATGGCCGCAGCGCCGAGGCCGAGAGGCGCGAGATATCGCGCCCCAGCACCACAATCGGCCCGGTCGAGGGCACCAGCCGCAACAGCGCCAGCGCCAGCGTGGTCTTGCCCGAGCCGCTCTCGCCCACAATCCCCAGCGTCTCACCCGCCCTGACCGAAAGGATCGCGGCATTCACCGCCTTCACATGGCCCACGGTCCGGCGCAGCAGCCCCGCCGTGATCGGGAACCAGACCCGCAGCCCGTCACAGGACACCACCTCGGCCGCATCCGCCGCCACAGGGTCCGGTGCGCCTGACGGTTCTGCCGCCAACAGCTTTTGCGTATAGGGATGCTTGGGCCGGGCAAAAATCTCGGCCGTCGGCCCCTGCTCGACCAGTTCACCCCCCTGCATGACGCAAACCCGGTCGGCGATCCGCCGCACGATGTTCAGATCATGGGTGATGAACAACAGGCTCAGGCCCTCGCTCCGCTTCAACTCCATCAGCAGATCGAGGATCTGCGCCTGAATCGTGACATCCAGCGCGGTTGTCGGCTCATCCGCGATCAAGAGTTCCGGCCCATTCGCCAGCGCCATGGCGATCATCACCCGCTGCCGCTGCCCGCCAGAAAGCTGATGCGGATAGGCGTTCAGCCGGCTTTCGGCATCACGAATGCCGACCTTGTTCAAGAGGTCAAGGATCCGCACCCGCGCCGCCGCCCCCGACAGGCCCTGATGCAGGGCAAGGCTTTCGGCCAGTTGCCGTTCGATCGTGTGCAGCGGGTTCA
>CALLZQ010000221.1 GCA_937858255.1 uncultured Tabrizicola sp. | reverse complement strand
GCGGCCCCCCCCCTCCCCCTTCCCAAGGTTTCCCCTACCGGTTTCCGCCATATCCCGCTCGGCCAGCGATTTGCCGACCTCGACCCCTTGGGCGACGAGGAAGGTATTGGCCATCCCGCCGCCGATCACCAGATGATCGACCTTGCTGACTAGATTGCCGAGAAGGTCGAGCTTGGTGGAAACCTTGGCGCCGCCGACCACCGCCACCACCGGGCGCTGCGGCGTGCCAAGGGCGGCGTCCAGCGCCCGCAGCTCTGCCTCCATCAGCCGGCCGGCGAGGGCAGGGAGCAACCGCGCCAGCCCCTCGGTCGAGGCATGGGCGCGATGCGCCGCCGAAAAGGCGTCGTTGACATAGATATCGCCCAGCTTGGCCATTTCGGCGGCGAGCGCCGGGTCATTCTTTTCCTCACCCGCATGAAACCGGGTGTTTTCCAGCAAAACCACATCGCCCGGACCTGCCGCCGCGATCGCCTCGGTTGCCGGTGAGCCAATGCAATCGGCGCCGAACACGACCTTGCGTCCAAGGCTCGCCTGCACCGCCGGTGCGACATGGCCAAGGCTCATCTCAGGCACGACCTTGCCCTTGGGGCGGTCGAAATGCGCAAGCAGCACGACGCGCCCGCCCCGGGCGATGATATCCTCGACCGTCGGTCTGATCTTGTCGATCCGGGTGGTGTCGGTCACCCGCCCGCCCTCCATCGGCACGTTGATATCGACACGGCAAAGAACGGTCTTGCCGGCCAGTCCGGCATCGTCGAGCGTTTTCCAGGCCATGAGGCGACTCCTTTCGGGCGAGAATGCGCCTCACTTCTGGGCGATGCGCGGCCTTGCGTCAACCGATCCGATGCCTTTGCCCTTTCCCTCGGGCGCAAGGGTGATTAGGTTCCCGCCACCACCAGAACAGGAGCCGACCACATGGCCGACATCAAGGATCCCGAAAACACCATCATCATGACGCTGAAAGACGGCGAAGTGGTGATCGAACTGCTGCCCGCCGTCGCCCCCAAGCACAGCGAGCGGATGAAGCAGCTTGCCCGCGACAAGGCCTATGACAATGTGGCGTTCCACCGGGTGATCGAGGGCTTCATGGCCCAGACCGGCGATGTCGAGAACGGCAATATGGAAAACAACTTCAACCTGCGCCGGGCGGGGACGGGCGGTTCGTCCTATGACGATCTGCCGGCCGAGTTTTCCAAGCTGCCGCATGACCGTGGCACGCTGGGCGCCGCGCGCTCGATGAACCCGAACTCGGCCAACAGCCAGTTCTTCATCAATTTCAAGGACAACCATTTCCTCAACGGTCAGTATACGGTCTATGGCCGGGTGATCGCGGGGATGGAGCATGTGGACAAGATCACCCGGGGTGAGCCGCCGGCGAACCCCGATCGCATGATCACCGTGCGGGTGGCTGCCGATGTCCAGTGAGCGTTTTCTCGTCGGCGGCCTTTTCGCCGTCGGTCTGGCCGTACTGGGGACCGTCGCGCTTGGCCCCATGGTCTCGCCGGTCATGGCGCAAGAGGATGGCCCCGGCCCGAACCTGATCATCGAGGTCGAGGGTGAGGCCAAGGGTCAGATCGTCATCGACATGGCCAGCGATGCCGCGCCCAAGCATGTGGCGCAGATCGTCGCCCTCGCCAAGGAAGGCGCCTATGACAATGTGGTCTTCCACCGCGTGATTGAGGGCTTCATGGCCCAGACCGGCGACGTCAAATATGGCAAGGCCGGGGGCGACCTGTCGATGGCAGGCATGGGCGGCTCTGATATGGCGGATTTGCCGGCGGAATTCTCGAACCTCAGCTTTGATCGCGGCGTGGTCGGCATGGCCCGCTCGATGGATCCGAACAGCGCCAACAGCCAGTTCTTCATCATGTTCGCCCCGGCGCCGCATCTGGACGGCCAGTATACCGTGGTGGGCCGGGTGATCTCGGGCATGGAGGTGGTCGATGCGATCAAGCGCGGCGAGGGCGCCAATGGCGAAGTCGCCGGCCCCGATCTGATGACCAAGGTCACGGTTCAGGAATAATAAGGCCCCCGGGCCTGACCACACTGGCGGGGGCCTCCGGGCCCCCGTTTCCATTCTGTATCCCGCACAATCGGACCCTTGCCTTTGGCGGGGCTGCGACACACTCTGCGGCAAAACCGTCGAGGGGACGCATGAACGAAGAAATCGCCCGCCGGGTCGCGGCAATGATGCACCACCGGCAAGCGGGGCTGGAGAAAGGCGATCCGATTGCCCTGCCACTGATCAGCGCCACCAGCTATCATCTGCCCGAGGTGCAGGGCGCGCCCTATATCTATGGGCGTAACGGCACGCCAACTTGGGCCGCGGTCGAGGCGCAACTCGCCCATCTCGAGGCGGCCGAGGTCGTGGCCTTCCCTACCGGTATGGCGGCCATCTCGGCGGCGCTGATGGCCTGTCTGCGGGCGGGCGACCGGGTGCTGCTGCCCTCGGACGGCTATTATGTCACCCGGGTTTTTGGCCGCGATTTCCTTGCCGGATTGGGGGTAGAGGTGGTCGAGATCCCGACCCTTCGCTTCGCCGAGGCCGATTTTGCCGGCTACAAGGTCGTCTATCTGGAAACGCCCTCGAATCCCGGCCTTGATATGGTCGATATTGCCGATGTGGCGGCGCGGGCGCGGGCCGCGGGCGCGCGGGTGATTGCCGACAATACCACGATGACACCGCTCTTGCAGCGGCCGCTCGATCTGGGCGCCGATCTGGTGGTCGCCGCCGATACCAAGGCACCGGCGGGCCATTCGGATGCGCTGATGGGCCATGTGGCGGGGGGCGAGGCGGCGGTGGTGGCGCGGGGGCGCGGCTGGCGGGGGCCGTGGGGGGGGGGGCCGGGGCCGTTGGAGGCCTGGCTGGTGCATCGCGGGCTGGAAACGCTTGAGCTGCGTCTGGCGCGGATGTGCGACAGCGCCGCCCTTATCGCCGACAGGCTGGCGGACCATCCGGCCGTGCAGGCGGTCCGCTATCCCGGTCTGCCCGGCGACCCGGCGCATGATCTGGCGCGGCAGCAAATGTCGGGATTCGGCTTCCTGATCGGTGTGACCCTGCGCGATGCGGGCGTTGCCGAAGCCTTTCTGTCGCGCTGTCCCTATCTGGTGCAGGCCACCAGCTTTGGCGGCACCCACAGCTCGGGCGGGCGGCGGGCCCGCTGGGGCGATGCTGTGCCCGAAGGCTTTGTCAGACTGTCGATCGGGGTAGAGCCTGTCGAGCCGCTCTGGCAGGCGATGGCGGCGGCACTGGCCTGAGCGGGTAAAGCGGGACCCATTTTCTTGCAAGAAAATGGCAAATTCCTTGCAAGGAATTTGGCGGCGCCTCAGATCAGGGCAATCAATTTGGCGGCTTCGTCGTGGATGTCGTTCAGACGGGCGCGATCTTCGCCGGGGTAGAACCGGGCACGGACGGCGGTGGGCATCGGCGCCGGGGTTTCGATCAGCACGCGCGGCCCGATGCGGGCCGTTTCCGCCTGCCACGCACGTGCGAGGGCGATCTGCCCGGCCTTGGTCGCACCATAGGCGGCAGAGAATTTCTGCCCCGGCAGCGGATCGTCGAGGAACAGGGCACTGCCTTGGCCCGCGCGCAGCAGCGGCTCGATCATGGTGATGAGGAAGGCCGAGGCGCGCAGGTTGGTCGCGACCGATTTGTCCAGATCCTTCATGTCGAGCGATCCCGTGGGGGCGAGGGCGGTGGCATGGATGGCGGTGTGCGCCCAGAATTGCAGCCCGCCCCAGCGGTCATGGATTGAGCGGCAGAGATGGCGCATCGCGTCTTCGTTGGTTACATCCATCGGGGCGAGCGTAAGGCTGCCGGCGCCGGGCAGTTTTGCCGCCTTGACCCGGTCGTCCAGATCCTCAAGGCCGCCGACCGTGCGGGCCACCGCGACCACATGCCAGCCGCGCAGCGCCAGTTGTTCGGCCATCGCGGCGCCAAGGCCGCGTGAGGCGCCGGTGATGAGGGCGATTTTCTGGGTCATGGCGGGCCTTTGGTGTTTGGCGTCGGTGCCGGGGGTTTCACACCCCCGGACCCCCGTGGGATATTTGCAG
>CALLZQ010000220.1 GCA_937858255.1 uncultured Tabrizicola sp. | reverse complement strand
CTCGGGGGATGAGGTCGACCCCGCCACGCTGGCCGTCGGCACGCGCCTTGTGCAGCTTGGCGCCTTTGACACTGCCGATCTGGCGCGGGGCGAATGGGCCAAGCTGCGCGGACGCTTTGGCGATCTGATGAGCGGCAAATCAGCGGTGGTGAATTCGTCGGTCTCGGGTGGGCGCACTTTCTACCGGCTGGGCGCCCAGGGCGTTGGCGGTGGGGATGATGCCCGCCGGTTCTGCGCCGCGCTTCTGGCCGAGGATGCGGCCTGTATCCCGGTCGCCCACCGATGAGCGGTACAGGGCGGACCGCCGCCATCCTTGGCTGCCTCGGGCCGGAGCTTTCCGCCGATGAGGCCGCGTTCTTCCGTGAGGCCGATCCCTTCGGCTTTATCCTCTTTGCCCGCAATGTGGAAAGCCCGCAGCAGTTGCGCCGTCTGACCGGCGATCTGCGCGCCGCCGTCGGGCGCGAGGCGCCGGTGCTGGTCGATCAAGAGGGCGGGCGCGTTCAGCGACTGCGCGCGCCGCACTGGCGCGAATGGACCCCGCCGCTGGAGGCGGTGGCAACGGCCCGCGATCCGGCCCGCGCCATGTGGTTGCGCGCCCGGCTGATCGCGCATGAATTGCGCGGTGTGGGCATCGACTGCAACTGCGCCCCGACCGCCGATGTCGCGCGCGAAGCCACGCATCCGTTTCTGAAGAACCGCCTCTATGGCGCTGATCCTGAAACGGTTTCCCAGATTTCGATGGCCGTGGCCGAGGGGCTGATGGCCGGTGGTGTATTGCCGGTGGTCAAGCATCTGCCCGGCCATGGCCTCGCCCGGGTCGATTCGCACAAGGATTTGCCGCGCGTCACCGAAACCCGCGCCGATCTTGACCGGATCGACTTTGCCCCGTTCCGGGCGTTGAACCATCTGCCGATGGCGATGACCGCGCATCTGGTGTTCGAGGCGATCGACCCCGACCGCCCCGCCACCCAAAGCCCGGCGATGATCGAGGTGATCCGCCGTGACATCGGTTTTCAGGGCCTGTTGATGACCGACGATCTGTCG
Source organism: uncultured Tabrizicola sp. (assembly GCA_937858255.1). Lineage (GTDB taxonomy): Bacteria > Pseudomonadota > Alphaproteobacteria > Rhodobacterales > Rhodobacteraceae > Pseudotabrizicola. The sequence goes on along the minus strand of CALLZQ010000220.1, from coordinate 3,011 downwards.
ATGCAGGCGCTGTCGGGTAGCCATGGCCAGCGGACGGCGGCGGCGATGGCGGCGGGCTGCGATCTGGCGCTGCATTGCAACGGCAAGGTCGAAGAGATGGCCGAGGTGGTTGCTGCCGCCGGCATCCAGTCACCCGCGACCCGCGCCCGGGCCGAGGCTGCGCTCGCCGCCCGCCGCGCGCCCGATCCGGTTGACATCGGCGCGCTGGAGGCCGAACTTCGTCATCTGATGGAAGACGGAAACCATCCGCAACTGGCCGAGGGGCATGTCTGATCCCATTGCCGATGACTGGGGCGAGGACCGCCTGCTGCCCGCTGACCGGCTGGCGGCCGAGGCGCTGATCGTCGATGTCGATGGCTATGAGGGGCCGCTGGACCTGCTCTTGACCCTTGGCCGGACGCAAAAGGTCGATCTGCGGCGGATTTCCGTGCTGACGCTTGCCGAGCAATATCTGTCGTTTGTCCAGCGCGCACAGGCGTTGCGCATCGAACTTGCTGCCGATTATCTGGTGATGGCGGCTTGGCTGGCGTTTCTGAAATCGCGCCTCCTCTTGCCGCCCGAACCCGGCGAGGATGGGCCGAGCGCCGAGGAACTGGCCGCCCATCTGGCCTTTCAGCTTGAACGCCTGCAAGCGATGCGAGAGGCCGCGGCGCGGCTGATGGCGCGCGATCAGTTGGGCCGTGATGTCTTTGCCCGGGGCCTGCCCGAGGATGTGACCCGCCATCGCCGGATCGAATACACGGCCACGCTGCTTGACCTGATGCGCGCCTATGCCCGTATTCGCACCAAGGATGAATTCCGTCCCTTTGTCATGGACCGCGATCACGTCTTTACCATGGAACAGGCGCTGGAGCGGATGCGCGGGCTGATCGGCTATGTCGGGGTCTGGTCGGATCTGACCAGTTTCCTGCCCGAGGGCTGGGATACCAACCCGATGCGCCGCCGCTCATCGACCGCCGCACATTTCGCGGCGGTGCTGGAGATGGCCAAGCGCGGGCAGGTCGAATTGCGGCAAGGCGAAACCTTTGCCCCCATCCAGCTCCGCCGGAAAGACACATGAGCGATCCGGTAGAACCCATTGAAAAGTCACTGTTCGATGCGCCGCCAATGGGCGCGCAGGAACGCATGGTCGAGGCGATCCTGTTTGCCAGTGCCGAGCCGGTCTCGGTCGCGGAACTGACCGCGCGCCTGCCGCATGGCTGCGACCCGGCCGAGGCACTGGCCCGGTTGCGCAAACGCTATGAAGGGCGCGGGGTGCATCTGGTGCGCGTGGGCGATTCCTGGGCCATGCGGACAGCGCCTGACCTCGGCCATCTGATGCGCAAGGAAACGGTCGAGCAGCGCAAACTCTCGCGCGCGGCAATCGAGACGCTGGCGATTGTCGCCTATCATCAGCCGGTGACGCGCGCAGAGATCGAAGAGATTCGCGGCGTCTCGGTCAGTCGCGGTACCATTGATCAGTTGATCGAACTGGACTGGATCCGCTTTGGCCGCCGGCGGATGACGCCGGGGCGGCCGGTCACATTTGTTGTCACCGAACATTTCCTTGACCATTTCGGGCTGGAATCGGCCCGCGATCTGCCGGGGATCAAGGAATTGCGTTCGGCGGGTCTGTTGGACAACCGCCCGCCGCCGGGGGCGGCGCGGGCGGGTGAAGATGATGAGGACGAGGCCACCGGCGGCCAGAGCGAATTGTTTGAGGATTGAGATGAACCTGAACCAGATCTGGAACATGGTGCTGCGGACCGTCCTGCGGCGCGGCGTCAATTGGGGCGTGAACAAGGGGATCGACATGGCCTCGCGCCATGCCAAGGGGGGCGCCAAAGGTGGGGCTGCCGGGGGGCAGGCACAGGCCCATCAGGCCCGCGAACTGGCCAAACGCGCCCGCAAGGCGGCGCGGCTGACTCAGCGCATGGGGCGCTAGGCCGTCAGGCTTGACAGGTTGCCGTCAAAATCGACGGTGGTGATCCGCCGCAATCCGGGCAGGCGGGGCAGGAGTGCGCCCAGTTCCGCCCGGCTCAGGAACACCGCCGCTGTGGACAGACCATCGGCCATGAGCGCCTGATCGGCCTCAATGCTGCCCGTGGACCAACGCGGCGCCAGCCCGCGGGGGTGGCGGTTATGGGGCTGCCCCGCCAGTGTGGTGGCAAAGGGCGAAGAGGTGGCCATCGCCCCCCCGGTCAATTGCCGCTCGGCCAGCAGGCCCGCCAAAGGATCGGCCAGCCCCAGCCGATAGGGCCCGCCAAGGGCCGCGAACTCGCCCATATCCACCAGCGCCTCGGCAAAGCCATGCGTGGCCAACAGGCCCCGCACCGCATCGGCAGCATAGCCTTGCGCGATGCCGTTGAAGGTCAGGGCCATTCCCGCCGGCAGGCGCAGGGTCCGGGCGGTCAGATCCAGCCGCGCCAGCCCAATCGGCGCCGCTCTACCGCCCAGCCCCTTCTGCCACAGCACCTGCACCGTCGGGTCAAAGGCGCCCGCCGTCACGCGGTGCAGCACCGCTGACCAGTCGAGCAACGCCCGCAGTGCCGGGCTGACAGAGACCCTTTCCCCGGCATTCAGCCGCGAGAGGGTTGAGGCGGGGTCATAGAGGCTGAACTCTGCCTCAATCGCCGCAATCAGCCGGGGCAGGGCCGCCAGAACCGTCGCCCGGTCCCCCGGCCCGGTCAGGGTCAGCGACAGATCGGCGCCAAAACCGCGTCCGCGCCAGACCACCTCTGCCGCCCCCACCTCGGGCAGACCCGACAGCGCCGCCGCCGCCGCGATATGCAGGAACCGCCGCCGCTTCATGCTGCCTCCGCCTGTCGGGATTTGGCCTTGGCGGCCAGAATCAGTGGTACGCATTGCGCGGTGTCATTGTGGATCGACACGCAGTCAAGGCATTGGAAACACTCGGAATAGGCGATCTTGCCGGATTTCTCGATGGCGCCGTAACGGCAACGTACCCGGCAAAGCTGACAGGGTGAGCCGCATTCCGCCCGCCGCGCGATCCAGTCGCGGCCCCGCAGCAG
>CALLZQ010000219.1 GCA_937858255.1 uncultured Tabrizicola sp. | reverse complement strand
CGGCTGGAACGCCGATTGCGCCTTTGAGACCGATGATTTCGTGGGTCAGGTCGAGCAGACCCTGCGCAACGTGGTGGCGGTGCTGGCCGAGGCCGGCGCCCGCCCCGAGAATCTGGTCCGTCTGACCTGGTATGTGACCAGCAAGGCAGAATATCTGGCCGACCTGCCGGCCCTGGGCCGGGTCTACCGAGAGATCATCGGGCGTCATTACCCGGCGATGGCGGTGGTGCAGGTGGTTGCCCTGATCGAGGACCGCGCCAAGGTCGAGATCGAGGCGACGGCGGTTATCCCCGATTGAACACTGGACCGCCCCGTCCTGGGGCGTAGAGGGAGGATTTGCCATGCTTGGCCCCAGCGCCCATGTCGACAGCTTTACCCGTGATCGGCTGCCGCCGGATACCGCCTGGCCGGTTCTGAACCTTGCCGGGTTCGACTATCCCGAGCTGCTGAATGCTGCTGTCGAGCTGACCGACCGGATGGTCGATCAGGGGCATGGCGACCGGGTGGCGCTGATCGGCAATGGCCGCAGTCGCACCTACAAGGAGTTGACCGACTGGACCAACCGCCTTGCCCATGCGCTGATGTCAGACTACGGGGTGAAGCCCGGAAACCGCATCCTGATCCGCTCGGCCAATAATCCGGCGATGGTGGCCTGCTGGCTGGCGGCGACCAAGGTGGGGGCGGTGGTGGTCAATACCATGCCGATGCTGCGATCGGGCGAGTTGTCCAAGATCGTGGACAAGGCCGAGATCACCCACGCGCTTTGCGATACGCGGCTGATGGAGGAACTGATCCTCTGTGCCAAGGACAGTGCCTTTCTACGCACGGTGATCGGTTTTGACGGCACCGCCAATCACGACGCGGAACTGGATCGGGCGGCGCTGAAGAAACCGGTGCGGTTTCAGGCCGTGCAGACCGGGCGCGATGACGTGGCGCTGCTCGGTTTTACCTCGGGCACGACCGGAGAACCCAAGGCGACGATGCATTTCCACCGCGATCTGCTGATCATCGCCGATGGCTATGCGCGCGAAGTGCTGGGGGTCACGCCTGACGATGTGTTCATCGGTTCGCCGCCGCTGGCCTTTACCTTCGGGCTTGGCGGTCTGGCGATCTTTCCCTTGCGCTTCGGCGCCACGGCGACGCTGTTGGAACAGGCCAGCCCGCAAAACATGATCGAGATGATCCGCGAGCATGGCGCGACGGTCTGCTTTACCGCGCCAACGGCCTATCGGGTGATGTTGAAGGCGATGGCCGAGGGGACGGATCTGTCGTCTCTCCGCGCGGCGGTTTCGGCGGGCGAAACCCTGTCCGCACCGATCTATCAGGAATGGCTGGCCAAGACCGGCAAGCCGCTGCTCGACGGAATCGGCGCGACCGAGATGCTGCATATCTTTATCTCGAACCGCTTTGACGATCATCAGCCGGCAACCACGGGCCGCCCTGTCTCGGGCTATGAGGCGAAGATCGTCGATGAAAACATGAATGAATTGCCACGCGGCGAAACCGGGCGGCTGGCGGTGCGCGGCCCGACCGGCTGCCGCTATCTGGATGACCCTCGGCAGGCGGCCTATGTGAAAGAGGGCTGGAACCTGACGGGCGACGCCTTCTGGCAGGATGAGGCGGGCTATTTCCATTTTGCCGCCCGCAATGACGACATGATCCTGTCAGCCGGCTACAACATCGCCGGGCCTGAGGTCGAGGCGGCGCTGCTGTCGCATCCTGCGGTGCTGGAATGCGCGGTCATTGGGGTGCCGGATGAGGACCGCGGGCAGATTGTCGAGGCGCATGTGGTGCTGGCACCGGGGCAGACCGGCGATGCGCTGATGGTCAAGCTGTTGCAGGATCACGTCAAAAAGGTGATCGCGCCCTATAAATATCCACGCAGCGTGGTGTTCACCGCCGCCTTGCCCAAGACCGCAACTGGCAAGATCCAGCGCTTCCAATTACGCGGCGGCGCGGCGGGCAGGGGGTAGAAGAGATGAGCTATGATCCCTCAAAGGACGGCGCGGAAATGGATTTCCGCCAGCGGATGTCCTATGGCGATTACCTTCAGATCGACCGGATCCTGACGGCGCAGACCCCGCTCTCGGCCGCGCATGATGAGATGCTGTTCATCATCCAGCATCAGACCTCGGAACTGTGGATGAAGCTGGCGCTGTATGAGATGGATGCCGCGCGGCGCATGATCGCCGCTGACCGCCACCCCGAGGCGACCAAGATGCTGGCGCGTGTCGCGCGGATCTTTGAACAGCTCAACTCTGCCTGGGATGTGCTGCGGACGATGACGCCATCGGATTACACCAGCTTTCGCGACGATCTGGGGCAATCCTCGGGGTTTCAGTCCTGGCAATACCGGCTGATCGAATATGTGGCGGGCAATCGCAATCTGGCGATGCTCAGGCCGCATGAACATCGACCCGACCTGGTGGAGAGGCTAGAGGCGGAACTGGCCCGGCCCTCGATCTATGACGAGGCGCTGCGACGGCTGGCGCGTGTGGGACTGCCAGTGCCGGCCGAGGTCTTGGGCCGCGATCTGCGACAGGCTTGGGTGGAACATGACGGCGTGACCGCGGTCTGGGCCATGGTCTACAAGGAACCGGCCCGCTATTGGGAAGCCTATGAGATGGCCGAAAAGCTGGTCGATTTCGAGGATTACTTCCGCCGCTGGCGATTCAACCATGTCACCACGGTCGAACGGGTCATCGGCTTCAAGCGTGGCACGGGCGGCACGGCCGGGATCTCGTACCTCAAGCGTATGCTTGAGGTGCAGTTGTTCCCAGAGTTGTGGCGAGTGCGGACCGCACTTTAGGCCCAGACCTGCGCCGGATCGGGCAGGGGGATGGCGGCCAGCAGATCGCGGGTATAGGCGGCCTTGGGCGCCTCGAACACCTGCCGGACCGGGGCATTTTCCACGATCTCACCCTGATACAGCACCAGAACATGCCCGCACAGGCGCCGGATCACCGACAGGTCATGGCTGATGAAGGCCAGCGTCAGCCCCAGTTCCTTGACCAGCCCCTCCAGCAGGTTCAGCACCTGCGCCTGACTGGAGACATCCAGACCCGAGACGATTTCATCGGCCAGAATGAACTCGGGCCGCAGGGCGATGGCGCGGGCGATGCCCACCCTTTGCCGCTGCCCACCGGAAAGTTCATGCGGGTAACGCCCGGCAAAGGTACGGGGCAGGCCGACATGGTCCAGCGCATCAGCCACCCTGTCCGCCACATTGTCAAAGCCGTGCAAGGCCAGAGGTGCCGCGATGATCTGGCCCACCCGGTGCCGGGGGTTCAGGCTGCTCATCGGATCCTGAAAGATCATCTGAAAGCGGCGGCGCAGGGGGCGCAGCGCGGCCTCGTCCAGCGTGGTGATATCCACCCCGTCAAAGATGACCCGCCCGCCGGTTGGCGCGATCAGCCGCACCATGGCGCGGCCAAGGGTGGATTTCCCCGAACCGGACCCGCCGACGATCCCAAGGATCTCGCCCTTGGGCAGGGTAAAGCTGATCCCTTTGAGGATTTCGATGCGCGGCGCGGCGCCGATCAGCGGTTTATGCGCCATGTCAGGCAGCGACAGGCGCAGATCCTCGATGCGGTAGAGTTCACCCATTGCGCTGCCCCCGGTCATATGCTGCAAGTTCCGCCTTGACCGCCGCAATCACCGCCTCGGGCACGGGGGTCAGGCTGGCGGCGGGGTCGGTATATTTCGGGGTGGCCGCCAGCAGGGCACGCGCATAGCCATGCGACGGGCCGGCAAAGAACGCCTTTACCCGCGTCGCCTCGACCACCATCCCGCCATAGAGGACCGACAGCGATTGGCAGACCTTGGACACAACGCCCAGATCATGTGTGACGAACAGCAGCGCCGTGCCATGGCGGGCCTGCATTTCCGCGATCAGCTTGAGGATCTGTTTCTGCACCAGCACGTCCAGCGCGGTTGTCGGCTCATCGGCTACGATGAATTTCGGCTCGGCGGCAAAGGCCGAGGCGATCAGCACCCGCTGCCGCATCCCGCCCGAAAGCTCGTGCGGATAGCTGCGCATCACCCGATCCGGATCGG
>CALLZQ010000218.1 GCA_937858255.1 uncultured Tabrizicola sp. | reverse complement strand
CGGGGGCTGGCTGATCTGCGAACCGATGCCTGGGTGCTGGTGGAGGAGCGCCGTCAGGCCGAGGCAGGGCTTCGTGAGGAATTGACCGTGGCAATGGCGGGTAATGCGGCCCTGCTCGATGCCGAGCGGATTGCCCGCACCACGGCGGATGCGGCGGAGGCAAGCGCGCGGGAGGCGCTGCGGGCCGATGTCGTGGCAGGGGCCGTACAGACGGCGGCGGCGATCAGTGCCGAGGCGCAGGCGCGGGCCGACGGCGATAGCGCTCTGGCAGTGCAGTCGAGCGATCTGGCGGCGCGGCTTACGCAGGCGGAAGCCGGTCTGGTCGCCGGGTCGGCCGCAGCCTCGGTCCTGGAGACGCGGGTCGATGCGGTCGAGGGGGCGATCACCTCTCAGGGTCAATCAATCACCGCGCTGACCAGCAGCCTTTCCACCAATATCGCCGATACCAGCGCGGCTCAGGCGGCGGCTCAGGATGCCTACACGCTCGCCGGTGGCAAGGGGGCCGTGTTCTATGGCCCGGCGCCGGCCGAGATCGGCTGGCGCGGGCTGAATAACCTCTGGATTCGGACAGATGGTGGGCTGAACCAACCCTACCGCTGGGATGGGGCGGCCTGGGTGGCCGTGACCGACAAAGTGGCCACGGATGCCGCCGCCGCCGCCGCCTCGGCACTGGCGCAGGTGGCGACCAAGGCCGATGCGAGCGCACTGACCGCGCTGACCACGCGGGTCACGAATGCCGAAGGCACAATCTCCGCCCAAGGTCAGTCGATCACGACGCTGAGCAGCAGTCTTTCCACCAATATCCTCAATACCAGCGCGGCCCAGGCCGCGGCTCAGGACGCCTATACACTCGCCGGTGGCAAGGGGGCGGTCTTCTACGGTCCGTCGCCGGCGCTGGTCGCCTGGCAGGGGACGAATAACCTGTGGATTCGCACCGACGGCAATCTCAATGCACCCTATCGGTGGAACGGATCAGCCTGGGAGCCGGTGACCGATAAGGTTGCCAGCGATGCCGCCGCCGCCGCCGCCTCGGCGCTGGCGCAGGTGGCGACCAAGGCGGATGCAACGGCGCTCGCCTCGCTCACCACGCGGGTTTCGAATGCCGAAGGGACGATCACCGCCCAAGGCCAGTCGATCACCAGCCTCAACAGCAGTGTCAGCACCAATGCCGCCAATACCAGCGCGGCGGCGGCAGCGGCACAGGCTGCCGCCGATCTGGCCGGCAGCAAGGGTAAGGTGATCGTCCAGGCGACGACGCCGGCCACCGGCGACCGGCTGGTGCAAAACCTCTGGATCGATACGACGGGCGGGGCCAATACGCCCAAGCGCTGGACGGGTTCCGCCTGGGTGGCTGTGACCGACAAGGTGGCCACGGATGCCGGCGCTGCTGCTGCCGCGGCGCTGTCGCAGGTGGCGACCAAGGCCGACGCCTCGGCCGTGACGGCGCTGAGCAACCGGGTGACGGCCTCGGAAGGTGTGATTTCCTCGCAATCGGGTCAGATCACGACGCTCTCGAATACGCTCGCTGCGACCAATGGTTCGCTGGCCGATGTGCAGGTGGCCGCACAGGCCGCTGCCGATCTGGCGGGCAGCAAGGGCAAGGTGATCGTCCAATCCCTCCAGCCCGGCGCGGGCGACCGGCTCGCGCAGAACCTCTGGATCGACACGACGGGCGGGGCCAATACGCCCAAACGCTGGGATGGCGCGGCTTGGGTGGCCGTGACCGACAAGGTGGCCGCGGATGCTGCCGCCGCCGCCGCCAGCGCGCTTGCCGGTCTTGGGCTGAAGGCCGAGGCCAGCGCGCTGACGGCTCTGACCAGCCGCGTCGTCGAGACCGAGGAGGGGATCGAGGCGCTGGCCGCGGTGCAAACCGCCCTGTCGGGGCAGGTCAACGATCCCGCGACCGGTCTGCCAGCGACCCGCGCTGCCCTCAATACGCTCGATTCTCTGGTGACGACGCCGACCTCTGGACTGGCCGCCCGTCTGTCAGAGACCGAGGCCGTGGTCAGCGATCCCGCCACCGGGCTGGCCGCGACCCGCGCGGCCGTCACTAGTGCCGCCAGCGCGCTGGCCACGCTCGAAGGCAGGGCCGAGGCGACCTTTACTCTGCGCCTGAATGCGGGCGGCGCTGAGCCGGTGTTCGAGATCGTTGCCGCCGACGATCCCGTCGCTGGGCCTGCCTCGGTGTTCCGGTTCAAGGGGGGTAATCTGATCGTCGATGGCGATACGTTCCTGTCGGACGCATTCATCGAGAAAATCGTCGCCCGTCAGGCGCTGATCAGTGATCTGCGGGTCGATACGCTGATGATCAAGGGACAGGCGATCACCATCCCGGTCTTTGCGTTTCAGCCCGAGGAGATGCGTCCCGAAACCGGCGACGGCGCGTTGATGATCTGGGCACGCATCAACAGCGAAGGCTTCCCCACCGTGATCAGCTTTGGCTGCCAGATGGGGGGATACGCCTATTCCGAGACCGAGTTCTACCTGCGCCGCAACGGGGTCGTGATCTATTCGTTTGCCGCAGGGACTGGGCCGAACGGCGGCTCGACTTCGCCGTTCTCAGAGTTCGTCGACACCAACCCCGGGGTGGGGCCGGTGGTCTACAGCGTCAGCGCCGTCTGGGGCAACACGCGCTACGGCCAGGCAATTATTTCCCGCAGATCGATGCGGCTCACGCAGACCAAGAGGTAATTGTGGCACAGTTTTTTGTCTATGAGGCAGCACCCTACACGCCTGGCCAGCACCGGATCGTGCGGGTCGGCGTCGCGCCGGAGAGCGATATCGCCGATCAGGCGGGACCGGGTGAGGTTGCCGTTGTCGGTGCCGCCGCCGCCTCCACCAAGACGGCGACTTACTGGTATGATCCGGCAACGGGCGATCTCGGCCTGGAAATGGTCAGTACCCTGCCAAGTGCGCAGGAGACCTATGACCGCTGGTTCGGTGGCTGCCGCGAGATGCTGCGCGCCACCGAATGGGCGATGCTGCCCGATGCGCCGCTAAGCCCGGCGCAGGTCTCGGAGTTCGCAACCTACAGGGCCTGGCTGCGCAGCCTCCCTGCCAATGCCGTGCAGGGGGTCGAATACGACCTCACTCCCCCCGCCTATCCCGAAATCGGAGCGCTCTGATGCTGATCCGCCTGACACTGGCTGCCGCAACCCTGACAGGCTGTGTGCTGCCCCCGCATGATCCAGACCGTGCGCCTGACCGGACCGGTGAAGACACCGCGCCAGCCGTGCTGTCCCCCGTGCCGCACCCTGATCTCCTGCTGATCACGCCCGCTGATGGCGGGCCAGTGATGTCCACCCCGGCAGGCGATCTCATCTGGGGGCCGGACGGCTGGACCCCGGTCCACAATTTTCCCGCGACACAATTCGGAGGCTGACATGTACAGCACTGGCACCCTGAGCCTGACCAATGGCTCGACAACCGTCACCGGCGCAGGCACGGCCTGGGTATCGGCTCTGCGGCCGGGCTGGCTGGTCCTGATCCCCAGCGAGGCCCCGCTGTTGGTCGAGGCGGTCAACTCTGACCCCTCGCTCCCCCTCGCCCGCCCCTATCAGGGCACAACGCGCGCGGGCGTGGTCTATAATGCCGTCCCAACCCGGGGCGAGCTGCAGACGTTCGTGACCCAGTTACAAGCCGTCATCTCCGGGATGCAGGCGACGATCGACGGCGCGGGCGCGGGAAAATTCCCTGACGGTTCAGCGGCGTTGCCGGGGATGCGCTTCTCGGCTGACGAGGACAGCGGCCTGCGCCGCAAGGCGGCCAATGCCCTCGCCCTGGTCACAGGCGGCGCCGACCGGCTGGAGATCACCAATGCCGGGGCAGTGCTGACCGGGCTGCTGACGGGGACGGCGGTGATGCAAAGCGCGACCGATCTGACCGCCGGGCGGCTCGTCAGGACCGGCGATTACGGCCTTGGCACTGCGATGGCGCTGGGGGCCGGGGACAATCTCAACTCACTCGCGGCGGCGGGGCTGTATTTCAATCCCAGCGGGGCCAACTGTACCGGGAATAACTATCCGCTGGTCTCGGCCGGGGCGCTGATCAATCTGCGGCGCACGGCCACGCTCTGGGTGCAGCACTATACGACTGTGCCGGCCAGCGGGCTGGCGAGCGAGGTACGGCAGTTCACGCGGTCCTATGGCGGGTCCGGCTGGTCACCCTGGGTCGAGGTCTTCCATCAGGGACGGATCGTCGGCACTGTAAGTCAGGCCAGCGGTCTGCCGACCGGCGCGGTGATCGAGCGCGGCAGCAATGCCAATGGCGAGTATGTGCGCTTCGCCGATGGCACGCAGATCTGCACAAAACGGGTGACCCTGAACAACCAGAATACCAATACCGCCTATGGGTCGATGTTCGCCTCTGCCCCGCTGCTGGCCGGCAACACGATCTATGCGGCGGCGTTTATCGCAACGCCTGTCTGCCAGATCACGGCGCATGTTGCAAACCTGACCGTATTCACAGCGGTCGGTGGCGTGGGTGACGTGAGCAACACTCCCGCCACGGTCTATGCGGTCTCTACGACCTCCGTGACCGACCGCACCATCTATTGCAACGTCACCGCCACCGGCCGCTGGTTCTGAGGAGACGCCGATGAAAATCACCCTGTCACCCATGCGCATGGATACATCGCTGACCGCCTCTCTCACGGGTGAGGTGCTGACCCTGAACGGCACCCCGGTCGATCTGGCGGGCGTCACCGAGGGCACGCCCTACGAGGCCCATGGAAGCAGCTGGATTGCCGGCCCCGTCGAGCGGATCGCGGGCGAACTGCATCTGACTTTGGTCCTGCCGCACGGCCCCCAGCCGCCCGAGGCAACGCGCTTTCCGGCGCCGCTGGATGTGAGCGACGGCCCGTTGCCGCTGCCGCCCTATGAGATCGAAGAGCATTCTGTCGAGTAAGGAATGACCGGGGGAAGGTGTTCCAGCACCTCCCCCGGAACGGGGCAAAATCGATCAGAGACACCCCCGCCGACCACATCTCCTTCATGGCCGCATTCGCCCGTTTCCGGGTAAGGCCAAGGAGGATCGATTCCGATGAAGGCCCCGTTAACGCAAGACGAACTAAATGACGTTCGTTGTCCGGCCTGCCGAAAACTGCTATTCAAGAGCGAGAAGGGCGCTGTTGTCGGCGCACTTCAGATCAAGTGCCCCAGGTGCGGCACCTTCAATCATTTGAGGCCCTTGGCGAGCCCGAACCCAGAGCGGCAAGACCGCGAAGGAAAGGACGCCCCGTGTGGCTCTTTGTACCCCAGCACGACATGACAACCTTCGCGGCATCAGCCTTTGCGCCGGTGTCGGAGGACTCGACCTTGGCTTGCACATCGCCGAACCCGGATATCGAACTGTGGGTTATGTCGAGCGAAACTGTTTCGCCGCGGCCACTCTCGTGGCGCGGATGGCGGACCAGACCCTGGCTCCGGCTCCTGTCTGGGACGATCTGCGATCCTTTGACGGCCGAGCGTGGCGCGGCCGCGTTCATATCGTCACTGCCGGTTATCCCTGTCAGCCCTTCTCGCTCGCGGGCGACCGAAAGGGTCAGGACGATCCGCGCCATCTCTGGCCCTCAGTCGCACGGATCGTCGGCGAGATCGCGCCGCAATGGTGCTTCTTTGAAAACGTCCCGGGCCATCTGTCCTTGGGTCTCGACGACGTCGCCAGAGACCTTCAAGGCATGGGCTATGTCGTTGCAGCATGCGTCCTATCAGCGGCGGAAGTCGGTGGGTCTCACCTGCGTGAGAGGCTTTTCCTTCTGGCCCACGCCGACGTTCAAGAGCAGCGGCAACCGTGTCTGCCTCGTGCCCGGGCCGGGCACCCTCAAGCTGACCAGGGACGAGCGGCAGGGCGGCAAGCAGCTGGGCCTGAAGAACGCCGCTCAGAGCTGGACGCTACTCTGGGATCTGATGATCGCACTGGGTTGGGAGCCTCAGAACCCGATCTCTTCCCTCCCTTACCGGGTGCTTTTGCAGAGTGGGGAATTGCCCTCCGCCGGTGCCCTGACCTTAAACCCGCAGTTTTCCGATTGGATGATGGGTTGGCCTCTTGGTTGGACCGAACCGCTGCGGCCGGTAACGGGGTGGTCCCTCTGGCTGCAGCGCGCGCGTGGCGCTTGCTGAAGGCAGAGCTTATCGCCGTTTGAACCATGATGGCTGGGGCCGCGCGACCAGTATCTCGGCGCTGTTGGCTTCCACATCGAGAGGCAGTTCATAGACGTTTGCCTCGGGGTGGCCGATTGCCTCTAGCGCAGCCTCCGCAGATGGCGCGCGAATGAACCCTTCGCGGATCGAGGTGGTTTGGTCAGCAGAGATACAGAAGGACCAGAGGCGCATGGCGTAATGATGAGAGATCACCCCTAATGAAAGGTAAATGTCGGCCCGAGACTTGCGACGCGACGGGACGCCTGTTACGCGGGAATGATGAGGCCATTGAGCCCGGTCCAGAGCGCCTGTGTGCGCCGAAACCCGGAGAACAGAAATGGCCAAAGACCCCGTCGCCCCGGTCAATCCGATCGCCCCCTGGCTGGGCGGCAAGCGCAACCTCGCCAAGCGGCTGTGCGCCCTGATCGATGCTGATCCCCACACGACATATGCCGAGCCTTTCGTGGGCATGGGTGGCATCTTCTTGCGGCGGACATCACGTCCGCGGGCAGAACTGATCAACGATGCCCAGAGGGACGTCTACAACCTGTTCCGCGTGCTTCAGGAGCATTACGTCGCCTTCCTTGATCTTCTGCGATTCCAGATCACGACGCAGGCGAATTTCAACCGCCTGGTCGGGCTCGATCCTGAGACGCTGACGGACATGCAGCGGGCGGCACGGTTTCTCTACCTTCAACGTTGTGCCTTTGGCGGCAAGGGGTCTGGGCGCAACTTCGGCCTTTCGACAGACAGGCCCGGTCGCTTCAATCTGACGACGCTCGAAAGTGATCTGGAGGCTCTGCACACCCGGCTGTCAGGGGTGACCGTGACCTGTCTCGATTTTGCCGAGTTCATCCGCCGGGTCGATCACAAGGGGGCGCTGTTCTACCTTGATCCGCCTTACTGGGGCTGCGAGGGCGACTATGGCAAGGCCCTGTTCGGGCGCGAGCGGTTCGAGGAAATGGCGGCTTTACTGGGCCGTTTAAAGGGGCGTTTCATCCTGTCTTTGAACGATGTCCCGGAGGTGCGCGACATCTTCGGCCAGTTCCGGATCGAAGAGGTGACGACGACCTACACGATCGGGTCGAAGGGGGCGCAGACGGACCGGCGGGAGCTGGTGATCAGGGGGTGAATGCTGGTGTGTTGATCGGTTGTCGGACAGCGCGAAGCACGCGGGCCTGTGCTGCGGACTGCCAGTGTGACGCAGAATGAAGACAGAAGTGATGCTCGACCTATTGGCCGTCTGCGGGTTACTAAGGGGTGAACCAAAGTTCCTACCTGTCCACAGTGGGCAGAGCCATTGGGGGTTATTGATGATTGATGCAGAGCTTCTTGTCGACGAACTAATGCCAGATTTCTTGAACCCACGTATCGGGAACGCGACCACCCGCCTCGAGTCGATAGAACGCATCGTTGGCTTGCAGGGGCCAAAACTGGTGAATCTAGCCCAAAGCATCCTCACGAACGGCCTCAGCCCTATCGACAGGATGCTTGTGGTCAAGGATGAGAAGTTTCCTCAACATTATGTTGTCATTGAGGGGAACCGCCGCGCAACCGCAATGATACTTTTAGCTAACCCACGACTGATCGAAACGCTTGGTGCTTTCGATAGCTCTGCAGACCTTAAGCGGTGTAAAGTGAAACTTCTTGCCCTCTCGGGGTCGTTTTCTCGTGCGATCGTAGAGCCGATCAAGGTTGTTCTTGCCCCAAACCGAGAGGCAACGAGATACTGGGTCCAACTCCGTCATAGCGGTGAAGGTGATGGTGTTGGCGTGACCAGATGGCGCGCGATTGAGAGTGCAAGATTCACGGATCCCAAAAGCCGGATTGTGGCTGTTGCTGACCTTTTGTTTACGGAAGGCGACTTAAGCGGTGTTGAAAAGGAAATGCTGGATGATCTTTCTTGGACTACGTTTGATCGGTTTATCGACTCGCCTCGTTTGCGGGCGATCCTCTGTTTCGAAGTGATCGATGGCGTGGTTGTTACAACATCACCTCGGAACCGTGTGATCAACGCCCTTCGCGAAATAGCTTTTCGGGTTGCTAAGGGTGAGTTCGACAGTCGAAAACAGAATTCAGTACAAGACCGGATCGATGCGCTCGCACTGCTTCCTTCCGGGGTTCTGCCGCCTAGACCGGTAGCCGCTGAGCCATCAGAAAGAGAAGAGAAAAGGCAGAGTGATGAGAGCGATGCCGCTCCTGCATCCTCCGCTGCGGCAAGTGCAAAACCAGAGGCAACTGGTGCCCAATCGACTACTCGGCCGAGCAGGTCGGCAAGCCGGGCGAAGGACCGCCTATTTCGGCGCAGCGACTTTGTTGTAACTGACCCCCGTCTTCAGGACATTTTGAAGGAGCTCAGCGACTTGCCTCTGAGTTCGAAACCAAATGCTTGCGCTGTATTGCTGAGAGTGTTTCTTGAGATGTCAGTGCTGCACTACCTGCAGAATGCAGGACAAGGAACAGAAGGCAAAGGGGGCCAACAGGCCGAACTTTTTGTGCTGGTTGAAAGAGCCTACAAGCACATGAAGCAGAAAGAATCCGGCCTTCAGATGCCCCAAATTGAATCTCTTGTTCAAGCCAAGACAACAGGTCTTCGCATGCGCGAACTTCACTCATATGTACACAATCGACACTACTTTCCGGCTCCATCAGACCTTCTGGCGGCGGCGGGAGAGTTGACCCCATTTCTTCGCAAAATCTGGAGCTAGTTATGCACCATGACCATCGCACCGTCCAAAGTGGACGGTTTTCTCCGCTGCGTTATCCTGGGGGAAAGGGCAAGATGGTGTCCTTTGTACGGCAAGTGATAAGAGCAAACTGCCTTTCTGATGGCATGTATGTTGAGCCTTATGCCGGTGGTGCAGCGGTCGCGATGGAGTTGTTGCTAACTGAGGAAGTGAGCAGGATTGCGATCAATGACATCAGTCCGCACATCTTCTGCTTTTGGTCGTCCGTGTTGGATCGCACCGATGAACTATGCAAGCTGATTATAGAAACCCCCTTGTCAGTGCCTGAATGGGATCGGCAAAAACGGATCCTTCAGGAGAAGGACAGTTCAGACTCCTTGGCTCTAGGGTTTGCCACATTCTATCTCAATCGCACGAACCGTTCAGGCATTCTAAACGGGGGCATCATCGGTGGGCGTGCGCAGGCCGGAGAGTGGACCATTGGTGCGCGCTACAACGCAAAGGAACTTGCAGCCAGGGTTGTGTCGATCGCGAACTTGAGGAGCCGAATCTCGCTTTCCAATATGGATGCGGTAGCATTCATCAGAGAGGGTGCGAAATCTTGGGGTGAGCGGACCCTCGTCTATCTGGACCCACCTTACTACGTTAAAGGAAAGGGTCTCTATCACCATTTTTATCGCCATGATGATCACGCGCAAGTTCATCAGTCTCTTGCCGCACTAGTTCGGCAAAGGTGGATAGTTTCATATGATGATGCTCCAGAGATCGCTGCAATTTATGCCGGGACTCGATGGATGCGCTATGCGATTGGCTACAGCGCGCGAGAGCATACGTCAGGCCAAGAGCTTATGTTCTTTGGTCCTTCATTGGTTGTACCGGAGGCCGTTGGGGCGATGAGGTTGATCGGACAAGGTGGATAGGTAGCATTGGCTTCCTGCTGACCGACAAGAGCTACCTATGCTTCTGGTCCCCGGCGTCGCTGGCCCAAGCGATCGCTCTGCTGCAAGTTTGCTTGTCAATCTGTGCAAGAATCCGTGGCGAGCCACAGACAACCAATTTGTCCACAAGAGATTTCGCAAGAAATCGCTTTACAGGCTTTCGCTTCTGCAACACCATATCTAGTAAGGGCGGCGTCGGGCAAACGCTGCGCCTTGCCAGACACCCAGCATCCTGTGGGTCATTGGCTTGCAGGGGCATCATAAAGAGGCCGGGCGATGTCACTTGCAGAAGATTTCCTGTCGTCGGATGAGGGTCATCCGATCGACATCGTTGAAACACTGGCCGAGCATCATGACTGGGAATTTGACCGGGTCACCGATGACCAGATCGCCATGGCGGTCGAGGGGCAATGGCGCACCTATTCGCTCACCCTCGCCTGGTCGGCGCAGGATGAGACGCTGCGGCTGATCTGCACCTTTGAGCTTGAGCCGCCCGAGGGCCGCTTGCCCGCGCTCTATGATCTCTTGAACCGCTGCAACGATATGGTCTGGAACGGCGCCTTTACCTATTGGGCCGAGCAGCGGCTGATGGTCTGGCGCTATGGTCTGGTGCTGGCCGGGGGGCAATCAGCCGGCCCGGAACAGATCGACCGGCTGATTTCCAGCGCCGTACTGGCCTCGGAACGGTTCTATCCGGCCTTCCAACTGGTCGGCTGGGGCGACAAATCCCCCGAGGCGGCAATGAAGGTTGCCATTGCCGAGGCCTACGGTCGGGCCTAACCTCTGCCCCGCAAGAACGGGGAAGATCATGACACTCGACAGGATCAACGGTCGCGGCATCGTCATACTGGGATGTGGCAAGATGGGCTCGGCCATGCTTGAGGGCTGGCTGGGGCGTGGCCTCGCGCTCAGCGCCACTTGGGTCACTGACCCGAATCCCTCAGACTGGCTGCGCAATCTGGCGCGCAAGGGATTGCGGCTGAATGAGGGGATGCCCGAGGCCCCCGCCGTGGTTCTGATCGCCGTCAAGCCGCAGATGATGGCCGAGGCGCTGCCGCGGATCGCGGGCTTTGCCGGGCAGGATGTGCTGGTGTTGACCGTGGCGGCGGGGGCGACGCTTGCCACCTATGAGCGGGGGGTCGGCACCGCCCGCCGCATCGTCCGCGCCATGCCCCATACCCC
>CALLZQ010000217.1 GCA_937858255.1 uncultured Tabrizicola sp. | reverse complement strand
AGCGACATACGCTGGAACGCTTTGGCCCGGTCAGGCGGGGGCCGGCGGTACGGGTGTTCGAACTGGCCTTTGAGGGGATACAGGAAAGCCCGCGCCACCGCGCCGGGTTGGCCCTGCGGTTTCCCCGGATGGTGCGCTGGCGGCGGGATAAAACCGTGGCCGAGATCGACACGCTGGAGGGGTTGCGCGCGATGATGGGGCCGCGTTAGGGGGCGCTGCCCCCTCTGGGATATTTTTGATCAGACCTCGGGGGCGGGTTGCGCTGGGGGGGCGGGCCGACCTATGTCTGAGAACGATTTGCCAGAAGGAAGATGCGATGACCCTGCCCATGACCGCGTTTCGTCACCCAGCCGAGGGCCTCAGCCGCAAGGCTGCGGGCAGTGGGGGCGCCGGGAGTGGCGGGCTGGGGCCGCTGCCGGACTGGGATCTGAGCGACCTTTACCCCGCGCCGGACGCGCCGGAATTGCAGCGCGACATGGCCTGGCTGGAAAAGGCCTGCGCCGATTTCGCCGCGCAGTATGAGGGCAAGCTGGCGGAACTGGATACGGCAGGTCTTTTGACCTGTGTTCAGGCCTATGAGGCAATCGACGTGACCGCCGGGCGGATCATGTCCTATGCGGGTCTGCGCTATTATCAGAACACCATGGACAGCGAGCGGGCCAAGTTCATGGCCGATGCGCAGGATCGCATCACCACGTTCACCACGCCGCTGGTGTTTTTCAGCCTGGAGTTCAACCGGCTGGAGGATGCGCATCTGGAGGCCCTCTTGGCCGCCAATGCCGATCTGGCGCGCTATCGTCCGGTGTTCGACCGGATGCGGGCAATGCGGCCGCATCAACTCTCGGATGAGCTGGAGCGGTTCCTGCACGACGAATCCGTGGTCGGCGCCTCTGCCTGGAACAAGCTGTTTGACGAAACCATCGCCGGGATGATGTTCAAGGTCGCCGGCGAAGAGGAAGAGCAGAACCTTGAATCGACGCTGAACCTGCTCACCGACAGTGACCGGGCGCGGCGCGAGGCCGGGGCACGGGCTCTGGCTGAGGGGTTTTCCGCCAAGATCAAGCTGTTCGCCCGGGTCCACAACACCCTGGCCAAAGAAAAGGAAATCCATGACCGCTGGCGCAAGATGCCCTCGCCCCAGCATGGGCGGCATCTGTCAAATCATGTCGAGGCCGAGGTGGTCGAGGCGCTGCGCAATGCCGTCGTGGCGGCCTACCCCAAACTCTCGCACCGCTATTACCGGCTGAAGGCGAAATGGCTGGGGCTGGAGCGGTTGCAGGTCTGGGACCGCAATGCCCCCCTGCCGACCGAGACGCCGCGCATCGTCGACTGGCAGGGCGCGCGCGAGATGGGGGTGGGGGCCTATGGCGCCCTTGACCCGCGCATGGCCGATCTGGCGCGGCCATTCTTTGACAAGGGCTGGATTGATGCCGGGGTCAAGCCGGGCAAGGCACCGGGGGCCTTTGCGCACCCGACCGTGACCACCGTGCATCCCTATGTGATGCTGAACTACCTGGGCAAACCGCGCGATGTGATGACCTTGGCGCATGAACTGGGCCATGGTGTCCATCAGGTGCTGGCGGCGGGTCAGGGCGAACTTCTCTCCTCAACCCCGCTGACGCTGGCCGAGACGGCGTCGGTCTTTGGGGAGATGCTGACCTTCCGCAAGCTGCTGGATGGCGCCAAGACCAAGGCCGAGCGCAAGACCCTGCTGGCGGGCAAGGTCGAGGACATGATCAACACGGTCGTGCGCCAGATCGCCTTCTACGATTTCGAGTGCAAGCTGCACGCCGCCCGGGCCGAGGGTGAATTGACCCCCGACGACATCAACGCCCTGTGGATGAGCGTTCAGGCC
>CALLZQ010000216.1 GCA_937858255.1 uncultured Tabrizicola sp. | reverse complement strand
TGCCCAGGTCAGCGTGGCCCCTGCGGGCAGCGGCGCCACCGCGGCCTCGGCGCGCGCGCTCGCCCCGGCCGGGTCCGCGGGGCAGACCAGATCGGCCTCGACCGCGACGGAATGCACGCGATCCTGCCGGGTGATGGCGGGCAAAGAGGCCCCCGTCTCGATGCTGGCAAAGGCCGAAAGCGGGATCAGGTCACCGCGATTGTTGCGCAACAGGACCGACATCAGATCCTCGGGCGCGTCGCGGTTTTCCGGCTCGGCCTGAAGGATGACGGGATATTGCCGACCGTCCCGGCTGAACTCTCCGACCCTGCGCGAGGCGACCAGCGCCTGAAGGGCCGAGGACACCGCCTCGGCATCCAGCCCCAGATCCTGCGCGCGCAGCCGGTCCACGTTTAGCGTGGCGCCCGGCTGGTTGGCATCATGGGCAACCTCAAGCGGACCAAGATCGGGATCGCCCGCCATCATCGCGGCCAGATCCTCGGCCCAGGCGGCCGCGCGGTCCACATCGGGGCCGCCCAGCATGAAGTCGATCGAGCCGCGGCTGCCCCCGATCCCGAGGCCCCCCGCCGGGCGCAGGAAGGTCTGCACCTCGGTGATGGCGCCAAGCGGGCCACGCAGCGCGGAGATCACGTCCTGAACGCTTTCGTCGCGCTCGGACCAGGGCACGAGGTTGACGATGAACAGCGCGCGCCGCAGCTCTCCCCATGTACCGACGATGGTGGTGACGTTGTCGATCACGCCGTCCGCACGCAACGGCTCCAGCACGGCCTCGACCTTGCGGGCGGCGGCATCGGTCTGGGCAAGGTTGCTGCCCTGCGGCGCGCTGAGGAAGATGCGCAGCCCGCCCCGGTCCTCTTCGGGGGTCACTTCCTGCGGCAGGCTGCGGTAAAGGGCGAAGGCCACGGCCATGGCAAAGGCGGTCACGGCCAGCACAACCTCAGGGCCAGCGATGGCGCGGCGCAGGCCCGCGCGATAAAGCCGCTCGGCCCCGGCAACGGCGCGGTTCACCCCACGGCTGAGCAGATTGGCGCGTTCTCCCTGCGCCATCAGGCGTTCGGCCAGCACCGGCGACAGCGTGAGCGCCACGAAGCCCGACACCGCGACCGACACCGCAAGCACGATGCCGAATTCCCCGAACAGCTTGCCGATCTCGCCCTCCATGAAGCTGACCGGCACGAAGACGGCGATCAGCACCGCCGTGGTGGCGAGGTCCGAGAAACGGACCTGATCGGCGCCCTGGCGCACCGCCTCGGCCCGCGACAGGCCCTGCGCGCGCAGCCTCTGGATGTTCTCAAGCACCACGATTGCGTCATCGACCACAAGGCCGATCGCAAGGATCATGGCAAACAGCGTCAGGATGTTCACCGAAAAGCCCAGCACGAGCATCGCCAGCGACGCGCCCAGGATCGAGATCGGGATCGTGACCAGCGGGATCATCGACAGCCGTGCCGAGCCGAGAAAGAGGAAGATCACCGATGTCACCAGGATCACCGCCTCAAGGAACACATAGGCCACCTGCTGCAACGTGGTCTCGATGAAGACGGCCTCATCCGCGGTAACGGTCAGCGCCATGCCCTCGGGCAAGGTCGGGCGGATGCGGTCCAGCTCGGCATGGACGGCGCGGGAAATCGCCACCGTATTGGCCTGCGCCTGCGGCTGGATGCCCATGCCAAGCCCGGTCACCCCGTCCGAGCGGAAGATCGTGTCCGAGCCCTCGGCCCCCTCTTCGATCCGCGCCACGTCGCCTAGGCGCAAGGGACGCATGCCGTCGGCCCGCACGACAAGACGCTCGAACTCCTCGATCGAGGAAAACCGCGTGCGCGCCAGAAGCTGCAACTGGCGCGCGGGGGTTTCGATCTCGCCCGCGGGCAGCTCGACATTGTTAGCGGACAGGGCGGCGGTGATATCCGCGGGCGTGATCCCGTGCGCGGCCATCCGCCCGGTATCCAGCCAGACACGCATCGCGGGCGCGCGCTCGCCATAAACCGCGGTATTCGCCACGCCGGGCAGGCGCGCCAGGCGGTCCACCAGATAGCGGTCGGCATAGTCCGAAAGCTCAAGCGCGCTCATCGTGCTGGAGGACAGCGCCACCCGTACCACCGGGTCGCCCTCGTCGTCGTTCTTGCGCACCACGGGGGCCGAGGCGGCGGCAGGCAGGTCATGCACCACCCGGTCGATGGCCGAGCGCACATCGTTCGCCGCCCCGTCGATATCGCGCGAGGGATCGAAGATCAGCACCGTGCGCATCCGCCCCCGCTCGCTTTCGGTGGACATGCTTTCAAGGCCCGAGATCCCGGCAAGCGCGCCCTCGATCACGCTGGCCACCTGGCTGTCCACGACATCGGGCGCGGCGCCGGTATAGTCGACCCGCACGGTGATGCGGGCGGTATCCACCTGCGGCAGCTCGCGCACCGGCAGCCGCGTCAGCGCCACCGCGCCGATCAGCACGATCAGCAGGTTGAGCACCGTGGCCAGAACCGGCCGCCGCAGCGACAGGGCGGGAAGGGTCATTGCGCCACCTCCTCTGCCGGGCGCAGATCCGCGCCCTCCGTGACGCGGTGCAGGTTGCTGACGATGACGGCCGTGCCCTCTTCCAGCGCGCCGCTGACCTCGATCAGCCCGTCGCGGCTTTGGCCGGTGACGACCTCGACCCGGCGGGCGCGGCCGTCCTGCACGGCAAAGACATGGGCCTGCGTGCCCGAGATGATCAGCGCGCGTTCCGGCACCGCAAGCGCCTGCCGGCGGTCAAGCACCAGCGAAACCTCCATGAACATGCCCGGCACCATCGCACCGTCGCCGTTATCGACCACCGCCCGCAACGCGATCGAGCGCGTCGCCTGATCGACACGCGTGTCGACGGCGTTGATCATGCCGTCGAAGACCCGCCCGGGCCACGCGGCGGAGACCAGACTGACCCCAAGCCCGGGCGCGATCCGTGCGATCACCCGCTCGGGCACGCGAAAGCCAACCTCGATGCGCGACAGATCGTCAAGCGAGGTAACGATATCGGCCGGGGTCACAAGCTGGCCGGGCGCAAGGTCGGTGAACCCGACCACGCCCGCGAAAGGTGCGCGCAACTCCAGGTCGTCCAGCGCGGCCTGCGCCATGTCGCGTTCGGCCTCGGCGCGCAGAAGGGTGGCCTGCGCGGCCTCGATCGCGGCGCCGGTGGTGCTGCCCGAACTGTCCAGACGCGCCTGACGGTCATAGGCGGCCCGCGCCTCGGCCAGCGTCGCCTCGGCGGATTTGAGCGCGGCGCGCTCGGCCGCGTCCTCAAGCCGCAAAAGCACCGCGCCTGCCCGGACCTCTGCGCCCGGAATGATGTGAAGCGCGCTCACGCGGCCGGTGGTGGCCGGGTGCAGTTCCACCGCGCGCACCGCACGCGTGGTGCCCACCGCCTCGACCGTGTCGGCGAATGTCATCATGCTGGCCGGCACCGTCTGCACGGCAAGCGCCGCTTGTCCCCCCCCGGCACGGGGTGCGGGGTTCTCGGGTGCGGCGGAAAGCAGGGCCGAGGTGCTGTCGAAACCGAAGACTGCTGCCGCCGCAATCAGCGCCGCTCCAATGACGATCCGTATCAGGCGCATAGGCCGCTCTCCCCGTCCGGCGCGCGGGGGATACCGCCCTTCCCGCGCAGGTCTACCCATCGTGCCATCCAGCGGGGCATGCGACAAACAACATTACCGTGCACGGTCAAACCGTTGCAATCACTGACACGTCCTGCCGCGAAAACGGGCGCTCGCGCTATTTCTGCAAGACATAGGTGCCGGGCGCATCCCCGATCGCCGCGCAGCCGGCCTGTTCGCACCCCATCGGCGGCGGGGCTTCCGGTACGCCGGAATGCTCACCCAGCCATGCGGTCCATGCCGGCCACCACGATCCTTCCTGCAACGGCACCTGCACCGCCCAGCTGTCGGGGTCGAGATAACGCTCGCCATGATGCGCGGTTGCGATCTGATAGCTGCGGCCCTTGTGGCCGGGCTGCGACAGGATCCCCGCATTATGCCCGCCATTGGTCAGCACGAAGGTCAGGTCGGTGTCGAAGAACAGGTGCATCTTGTAGACGGAATGCCAGGGTGCGACATGGTCCTTGGTCGTGCCCACGGAAAAGACCGGCACGGTGATGTCGCGCATCGAGATCGGCCGCCCTTCGACCGCAAAACGCCCCTCGGTCAGGTCGTTGTCGAGATAGAGAGAGCGCAGGTATTCCGAATGCATCCGGTAGGGCATGCGCGTGCCATCGGCATTCCAGGCGATCAGGTCGAACATCGCCGGGGTTTCCCCCATCAGGTAGTTGCGCTGCACCTGCGACCAGATCAGATCGGCCGAGCTGATCATCTGGAACGCGCCCGACATCTGGGTCGTGTCCAGATAGCCCTGCTCCCACATCATGTCCTCAAGGAAGGCGAGCTGGCTTTCATTGACGAAAAGCTGCAATTCGCCCGGCTCGGTAAAGTCGATCTGCGAGGCGAAATAGGTCAGCGTCGCAAAGGGTTCTTCACCGCCGCGCGCGGCCGCGGCGGCGGCGATCGACAAAAGCGTGCCGCCAAGGCAATAGCCGGTGCCGTGGATCTTGCGGCCCGGCACGATTGCCTGAACGGCGCTGACGGCATCCATCACCCCCAGCTTGCGATACTCCTCCATCCCCAGGTCGCGCTCAGCCGCGCCGGGGTTGCGCCACGAGATCATGAAGACGGTAAAGCCCTGGCCGACAAGGTATTTCACCAGAGAATTCTCGGGCGAGAGGTCGAGGATGTAGTATTTCATGATCCAGGCCGGGACGATCAGCACCGGCTCGGGGTGCACGGCGCCGGTGCTGGGGGCATACTGGATCAGCTCGATCAGGTGGTTGCGGTAAACCACCTTGCCGGGCGTGCAGGCCACCTCGATCCCGGGGCTGAAGGCCTCGGCCCCGGCGGGGGGCTGGCCGGTCTCCATCCGATCCAGATCATCAAGCCATGTCTGGAAGCCGCGCACGAGGTTCTGGCCGCCTTCCTCGCGCGTCCTGGCCAGAACCTCGGGGTTGGTCATCAGGAAGTTCGACGGAGAGAACATGTCAAGGATCTGCCGGGTGGCGAAATCCATCACATGCTCGTGCTGGCGGGTCACGCCGCGCACGCCGGTGGTGGCGTTGTGCCACCACTGCTGATTGAGAAGGAAGGACTGGTAAAGCAGGTTATAGGGCCATTTCTGCCAGGCCTCGCCCCGGAAGCGGCGGTCCTGTTCCAGCGGCTCGATGCAGGGCGCCGAGCCCGTCGCGGCCAGCGCGCAGCTTGTCATGTAATGCGCAAGCCGCGCCCATTTTCGGGTCGCCTTGCGCG
>CALLZQ010000215.1 GCA_937858255.1 uncultured Tabrizicola sp. | reverse complement strand
ACCCCGGCCGCCCTCCAAACCGCAGTCTCGAAGGTTTTCCCCCCGGCGCCCGCCCCCCGCCGCTTTACCCCCATCGTCTACCACCTCAAGGAATGGGTGCAGGGCAACCACACCGTCCGCCGCAAATCCACCGATGACAAGGGCGGCACCATGCGCCTGGGCGCCTATACCGCCAACCTCAAGGATGGCTCGGCCGTGGCCCGCATCTACGGCTCCCCCATCATCGAAGAACGCCACCGCCACCGCTATGAGGTGGACATCCAGTACCGCGAGCAGTTGGAAAAATGCGGCCTGATCTTCTCAGGCATGTCCCCCGATGGCCGCCTGCCGGAAATCGTCGAGGTCAAGGACCACCCATGGTTCATCGGCGTCCAGTTCCACCCCGAACTGAAATCGAAACCTTTCGAGCCGCATCCGTTGTTTGCTGATTTCGTCCGCGCGGCGGTGGAAACCAGCCGGCTGGTGTGACCCGCGCAAAAGGCGCCAATCGTATTGCCCGCCCCCCAATTGGTATGGTGGCGGGCAAATTTCTGCGGCCCTACCCCCTTTGACCGCAAGGGGAACACCGATTTCCCCGGATCAGATCCGAATTCGCCTTGGACCATTGGCGACAGAGGTGAAACGCTGGCGGCAAGGAAATTGAAGGGGCTGCCGATGACACCCGAACAAGTCGATCTTGTCCAATCTTCGTTCAATGCCATGGGGCCGCGCGCCTCGCATCTTGTGGCAACTTTCTACGAAGAGCTTTTTGAACGCGCGCCCGATCTTCGCGACAAATTCCCCGAGTCGATGCAAGAGCAGCGGACCAAGTTGCTGCAAACCCTGACTTATGCCGTCAACGGGTTGAAATATCCGGCGGTCATCATCCCCGTTGTCGAAAAGCTGGGGGTTCATCACCGCGCCTATCAGGTCGATGCCCAGCAATATGCTGCGGTGGGAAGCGCGCTGTTACTGGCCATCACCAAGACACGGGGCGATGCGCTGACGGCTGCCGAGCGCGAGGCATGGCAGGCATGCTATGATCTGCTGTCGCAGGTCATGCAGGGCGCGGCAAAAACGCATTGATGCCTCTGGCTGAGGGCGCCCGGGTACAGGAAGCCCCAAGCCTCCCCTTTCCGGGCGCGGCATTTCGGTCTACACCGCAGGCATGCTGTCATACCAACATCTCTATCACGCCGGGAATCTGGCCGATGTCCACAAACATGCGCTGCTGGCCTGGTCGCTCGACTACCTGACGCGCAAGGACAAGCCGCTGACCTATATGGAAAGCCATGCGGGGCGGGGACTTTACGACCTTGGCGCGCCCGAGGCGGTGAAGACCGGCGAGGCAGCCAAGGGCATTGCCTTGGCCGAGGGCTGGTTTCCGGCCGATCATCCCTATAGCCGCGCCCTGCGGCAGACCCGGGCAGAGCGGGGCCAGAACGCCTACCCGGGCAGCCCGCTGATCGCCGGGCATCTCTTGCGGGAAAGCGACACCATTCATCTGTGCGAACTGCATCCGCAGGAACGCGCCGCGCTGGACTATGCCGTGGCCCCCTTCGGGGCGCATGTCCATGCAGAAGAAGGGCTGGCCAAGGCCGTCTCGATCTGCCCGCCAACACCGCGCCGGGGAATGCTGCTGATCGACCCCAGCTATGAGATCAAGACCGATTACGAGGTCCTGCCCAAGGTGATCGGCCAGATCGCCCGCAAATGGAATGTGGGCATTATTGCATTGTGGTATCCCATCCTGACCGCCGCGCCACATCTGCCGATGATCCGCGCCCTGCGGGCCAACCACCCCGAAGCACTGGTGCATGAGGTCACTTTCCCCCCCGCCCGCGAGGGTCATCGCATGACCGGCTCGGGGATGTTCGTGATCAACCCGCCCTTCGGGATCGCGGATGAGGCGAAACGGCTGACCGCCCGGTTCCGGTCCTTGTGACCGCTCTATTTCATCCCGAAGGCTCGCGAAATGTCCTGCAACGCCTCTCGTTGCCGGTCGCTGATCTTTCCGCCTCGGCCAGTTTGGGCCAGATCGTCAGGGACTTGCATCAGAGGCGACAAGCCGAAGCCTTTGGCAGCCATTAAGCCTGACCCAGCATCCGCCCGGCCATTTCGGTCATATCGCGGCTAAGGCCCGGCTGGGCCAGAATGCGGCGCAGGTTTTCCTCGACAAGATCCTGACGATCCGCATCATAGCGACGCCAGGTCTCAAAGGCGGTGGACATGCGGGCAGCGGTTTGCGGGTTCAGCGGGTCCAGCTTCATCAGCCAGTTGGCGACGAAAGCATATCCTGCCCCATCGGCGCGGTGAAAGGCGGCGTGATTGGCCGACAGGGCACCAATGACCGACCTGAACCGGTTCGGGTTTTTCCAGTTAAAGCCCGGCAGGCCGGTCAGACGCAGCGCCACCTCGACCGCCCGGTCCGGGGCAGCCAGGGCAATCTGCAACATGTACCACTTGTCCATCACATTGCCGTCCTGGCCAAATTGCGCGGCGAAATCAGCCAGTGCTCGTTCGGCCTGCCCCAGGTCGATCAGGGCCGAAAGGGCGCCGATCCTGTCGGTCATGTTGTCAGCCCTGGTCCAGGCAGCATGGGCCGCCGCCCCGCCATCCAGTCGTGAGATCAGGCCAAGTGCCGCATTGCCCAAGGCCCGCTTGCCAGCCGAGGCCGCATCCGGGGTAAATGGCCCAGAGACCGCCATCTCGGACATAAGCCCCGTCAGACCGCTGCCCAAACGCTGCGCCAAGGCATCGCCCATCGCCCGGCGGGCCATGTGAATACGCTCAGGATCTGGCACATGGCCTGCCGCATGCAGGGTCTGGGCCATGTCATCCTCGGACGGCAGCCGCAGGCAGAGCGCGCGAAACGCCGGGTCCAGATTGCCGTCAAAGGCAACCTGCGCCATGGCCTCCAGCCACATCGGCGCGACATCCGCGCCCTCGACCACCATGCGCGCCAAGACATCCTTGGCCAGGGCCCGCCCGGCCTCCCATTTGTTGAAAGGGTCGGTGTCATGGGCCAGCAGGAAGGCGCGGTCCGCGGGGGTCAGATCCCTTTCCATCACCACTGGCGCCGAAAACCCGCGCAGGATCGAGGCGACGGGCCGCGCCCCCAGACCGTCAAAGCGAAAGCTCTGACGCGCCCCGGTCATCTCCAGCACCGTGGTCGGCAGCACCTCATCCCCATTCGGGCCAATCAGGCCGACGGCAATCGGCAGCAGCTTGGCCCCCTTTTGCGCCTGCCCGGGTGTCGCGGGGTTTTCCTGCTCAAAATGCAGGGTCAGGCTGCCGCCGCCCCATTCTTCCGAGACTTTCAGGCGCGGTGTCCCGGCCTCGCTGTACCAGCGTTTGAACTGGGCCAGATCGCGGCCCGTGGCATCCTCAAAGACCTTTAACCAATCCTCGATCGTCGCGGCCTCGCCGTCATGGCGGTCGAAATACAGATCCAACGCACGGGCATAGCCCTCATCCCCGACCAGACGCTTCAGCATGCCGATCACCTCGGCGCCTTTTTCATAGACCGTGGCGGTGTAAAAGTTGTTGATCTCGATATAGCTCTCGGGGCGCACCGCATGGGCCAGCGGCCCCTGATCCTCGCGGAACTGACGCGCCCGCAGCATCAGCACATCTTCGATACGTTTCACCGCATGGGACCGCATGTCGCCCGAGAACTGCTGATCGCGAAAGACCGTCAGCCCCTCTTTCAGGCACAGTTGAAACCAGTCGCGGCAGGTGATGCGGTTGCCGGTCCAGTTGTGAAAATATTCATGCGCAATGATGGCCTCGATGCGGGCGAAATCGTCGTCGGTCGCGGTTTCCGGGCTGGCCAGCACGAATTTGGAGTTGAAGATGTTCAGCCCCTTGTTCTCCATGGCGCCCATGTTGAAATCATCGACCGCGACGATGTTGAACACGTCCAGATCGTATTCGCGGCCATAGACCTGCTCATCCCAGCGCATCGACCTGATCAGGCTGTCCATCGCATAGGCGCAACGGTCCTCATCCCCCTTGCGGACCCAGATGTTCAGCGCGACATCACGGCCCGATCTGGTGCGGAAGGGCGCCGAATGGGCCACCAGATCACCCGCGACCAAGGCGAACAGATAGGCAGGCTTTGGCCATGGGTCATCCCATTCCGCCCAGCCATCTCCCTGCGCCACCGGGTTGCCGTTTGACAACAACACCGGCAGCTTGCCCTCGACCCGCACCCTGAACGGGGCCATCACATCGGGGCGGTCGGGATAAAAGGTGATCTTGCGAAAGCCCTCGGCCTCGCATTGGGTGCAGTACATGCCCCGCGACATGTAAAGCCCTTCCAGCGCGGTATTGGACTCGGGGGCGATTTCCACCTCGGTTTCCAGCAGGAAGGGCGCCTCGGGCAGATCCTGCGCGCCCAGCGTCAGGCCCGTGGCATCGGGTTGCGCCGAGACGGCGCGCCCCGCGACGGTACAGGACAGCAGGCGCAGCCCCTCGCCGTCCAGCCGCAGATCATGCCGGCCGGGGCGGGCGGGATTGGGCGCAAGCGACAGCCGGGCCTGAACCCTTGTCGCCTGCGGGGAGAGGCTGAAGACCAGCGAGACTTGCTGTACGATATGGGTGAACGGCTGATAGTCCGACAGATGAACGGTCTGGGGGCTGGCGTCTTGCATCTCGTCTCCTGGCTCTGCGGAAAGGCCGCGCGGCCCGGACGTTAGACCCGCAATCCCGCCACCGCAACCGGTGGCGTCCCACAGTTCCCACTTTACGAATCCGCCGCAGACGCTAGATAAATGTTCCATGAATGTTCTTATCTGGTTCAAACGCGATCTGCGGGTTCAGGATCACCCGGCGCTGTGCCTCGCGGCCGGGCTTGGCGCGGTGCTGCCGGTTTATGTGGTCGAGCCGGAGTATTGGGCACAGCCCGACAGTTCGGCCCGGCAATGGGCCTTCACCGCCGAAGCGGTAGAGGGCTTGCGGCTGCAACTGCGCGCCTTGGGCGCGCCGCTGGTGGTGCGCGTCGGCGAGGCGGTGGCGACGCTGGACCGGCTGTGCCGCCAGCATCGGATCAAGACCATCGTCAGCCATGAAGAGACCGGCAACCTCTGGACCTATGGCCGGGATCAGCGGGTTGCGGCCTGGGCCCGGGCGCAGGGGATCTGCTGGCGAGAGGTGCCGCAATCCGGTGTCGTACGGCGCCTTGCCTCGCGCGATGGCGTCGTCGAGGGCCATCGGGATGCACGCGGAGCCGGTGTAGCCGACGCGCTCCATGATCGTGTGCGCGCGCTCGCGAGGGACGCCGAGCGTGTCGGCGACGAGGTGGATCGTCTGCAGGCGCACCTGCGTGAGGATCAG
>CALLZQ010000214.1 GCA_937858255.1 uncultured Tabrizicola sp. | reverse complement strand
CCTCCCCCAGACTGGTCAGGCGGATGTGCCGTGGCCCCCGCTCGACCAGTGGCGCGCCGATCAATTCCTCAAGCTCGCGGATTTGCATCGACAGGGCCGGCTGCGAGATCGCGCAATCCTCGGCCGCCCGGCCAAAGTGACCCAGCCGGGCGAGGGCCTCAAAATAGCGCAGATGTTTCATCGATAGGGGATTCATAAGTTGAACTTATGGAGAGTTTCAGGAAATGCAATTTGGAATTATCGAATGGATTGGTTAGAACGATTCTACAAACGGGGCCGACGTGGTTTGGCCTCTTGGGAACACAGTCAAAACGGTGGAGGTTTTCATGGATGGCAACGATATCCGGGCCGGCAAATGCCCGGTCATGCATGGGGGGCTGACGGCCTCGGGCAAGTCGAACACGGCCTGGTGGCCCAAGTCGCTGGCGCTGGACATTCTGCATCAGCATGACAGCAAGACCAACCCGCTGGGGCAGGGGTTCAGCTATCGCAAGGCGCTGAAATCTCTGGATGTTGAGGCGCTGAAGAAAGATATGCACGCGCTCTTGACCGACAGCCAGGACTGGTGGCCGGCGGATTGGGGTCATTACGGCGGCTTGATGATCCGTCTGGCGTGGCACTCGGCCGGTTCTTACCGTCTGGCTGATGGGCGCGGCGGTGGTGGCACCGGCAACATCCGCTTTGCGCCGCTGAATTCCTGGCCTGATAACGCCAGCCTCGACAAGGCGCGGCGCCTGCTCTGGCCGCTGAAAAAGAAATACGGCAATGCGGTAAGCTGGGCCGATCTGATCATCCTCGCCGGCACCATCGCCTATGAGAACATGGGGCTGAAGACCTTTGGTTTCGGCTTTGGCCGTGAGGACATCTGGCATCCTGAGAAGGATGTCTACTGGGGGTCCGAGCAGGAGTGGCTGGCGCCCTCGGAAAACCGTTATGAGGATCTGGCCAACCCCTCGACGCTGGAAAACCCCCTCGCTGCTGTTCACATGGGCCTGATCTATGTGAACCCCGAGGGGGTGAACGGCCAGCCCGACCCGGCCCGGACCGCGTTGCATGTGCGCGAAACCTTTGCCCGGATGGCGATGGATGATGAGGAGACCGCGGCCCTGACCTGTGGCGGCCATACTGTCGGCAAGGCCCACGGCAACGGCGATGCCTCGGTCATCGGTGCGGCACCCGAGGGGGCAGATCTGGAGGCTGGCGGTTTCGGCTGGGCCAATCCGAACGGCAAGGGTACGGCGACCACGGCCTTTACCTCGGGGATCGAGGGGGCCTGGACGACCAACCCGACCAAATGGGACATGGGCTATTTCGAGCTGCTCTTCGGCTATGAGTGGGAATTGTCGAAATCCCCTGCCGGGGCGAACCAGTGGGTTCCCGTTGGCATCCGGCCCGAGCATATGCCGGTCGATTCCACCGATCCGACCCAGCGCCGGATGCCGATCATGACCGATGCGGATATGGCGATGAAGGTGGACCCGATCTACAACGCCATCTGCCAGAAGTTCATGGCCGATCCGGCCTATTTCTCGGAAACCTTCGCGCGGGCATGGTTCAAGCTGACCCACCGCGACATGGGGCCCAAAGCGCGCTACATCGGCCCGGATGTCCCGGCCGAGGATCTGATCTGGCAGGATCCGGTGCCCGCTGGCAACACCGGCTATGACGTGGCGGCGGTCAAGGCGCGTATCGCGGCCTCGGGTCTGTCGGTGTCGGATATGGTCACGACCGCCTGGGACAGCGCCCGCACCTTCCGCCAGTCGGACATGCGCGGTGGCGCCAATGGCGCCCGGATCCGCCTTGCCCCGCAAAAGGACTGGGAGGGCAATGAGCCGGCGCGTCTGGCCCGTGTCCTGTCGGTGCTGGAGCCGATTGCCGCCGCGACCGGCGCCTCGGTTGCTGATGTGATCGTGCTGGCTGGCAATGTCGGGGTCGAGCAGGCCGCCAAGGCCGCCGGCTTTGACGTGACCGTGCCTTTCGCCCCCGGTCGCGGCGATGCAACGGATGCGATGACCGACGCGGCCTCGTTCGATGTGCTGGAACCAGTCGCCGATGGCTTCCGTAACTGGGTCAAGAAGGATTACGCCGTCAGCCCCGAAGAGATGCTGCTTGACCGGGCGCAACTGATGGGCCTGACGGCGGTCGAGATGACCTGCCTTGTCGGCGGGATGCGGGTGATCGGCACCAATCACGGCGGCAGCGCCCATGGCGTCTTTACCGACCGTGTGGGGGCGCTGACCACCGACTTCTTCACCAACCTGACCGACATGTCGCTGAGCTGGCACAAGGTCGAGGGGCAGCCCTATGAACTGCGCGACCGCAAGACTGGTGCTGCGCGCTTTACCGCGACGCGCGCCGATCTTGTGTTCGGCTCGAACTCGATCCTGCGGGCCTATGCCGAGGTCTATGCGCAGGACGATGGTGCCGGGAAATTCGTACAGGATTTCGTGGCGGTATGGGCCAAGGTGATGAATGCCGACCGCTTTGACCTGATCGCCGACTGATTGCGCAGCATTGCGCTATTTGCGGGGCCTTCCCTTGGGGGCGGCCCCCATTGCTTTGGCCACGCGCTCGGCAATGGCGCGGCTGGCCTTGGGCGAAGGGTGGATGCGATCTACCTGATGGTAGGACCAGTCGCCCTGCGGCACCAGATCGGCCAGCGGCAGGAAGGTCACGCCGGGATCGAATTTGGCCATCCGCGCCAGACGGCGGTCCAGCTCATTTCCGGCGGTGCCGCAGCCCTTGATCAGGGTAAAGGTGCCCGGATTGCGCAGATACCCAAGGTAGATCACCCGCGCCCCGGACTTGCGGATTTCAGAGACATATTTCGGGATGGCACCCGACCGGCCATCCTCGCTGACCAACCGGTTCAGCATATTGGCGCAGAGCGCGCAGGCGCAGCCAAAAAGCAGATCGTTGCCGCCGCCGTTCATCACCACCCAATCCCATTTGCCGGGCCGGTATTGCGCGGTCAGGCGCAGCCCCGCCTCGCCCGACAAGGGCAGGTAATAGAAATAGCGCGCGGCCGAAACCGAGCGGTCGATCACCTCTTGCCCCAGCACCTCTTGCAGCGCGTCGCCGACCCCTTGGGTGGACGAGCGGTTGGCGGCCAGCATGGAATCCCCCAGCATCAGGACACGGGCCTGCGTGCCCTCGCCAATCCGCTCGCCACAGCCGATGAGGGCCAGAAAGATCAACAGGAACAGAAAGGGCCGCCGCATGAATCGCCTATCAGATAATAACCGGATGTCCGGGCCAGTGTCTCTGGCAACCATGGCGCGAATATGGCGCAGGGGGCGGCCATTGCAGCCGCGCGATGCTATCCCCATCTGAGAGGGGAAATCCGCAGAGCCGAAAGGGAATGGGTCAGATGATCAATGCGAAATCGCTTCTTGAGGGGTTGATGGGGCAGGTCAATGCCGCAACCGGAGGGCAGGGCGCCAGCGGCATTGCCGGCAAGGCCAAGGCCGCTTGGGACGGGCAATCGACGCTGGGCGAGGGGGCGATTGCGGGTGGCCTTCTCGGGCTTCTCCTGACCGATGGCGGGCAGAAAATCCTCAAGACCGGCGCGCAGGTGGGGGGCGCGGCGCTGATCGGCGGGCTGGCCTATCGCGCCTATTCCGATTGGAAGGCGGGCAAGAGTGCCGGCGCGGCGGCGCCCGGTCCTGTTGCCCTGCCGCGCCCGGATGGCACGGCCTTTCTGCCGCATGACCCGGTGGCCGCTGACGATCTGGCGACCCGGCTGGTGCAGGCGATGGTTGCCGCCGCCAAGGCCGATGGCCATGTGACCACCCGCGAACGTGCGCGGATCGAGGCACAGCTTGGCCAGCTTGGCCTTGGCGCCGAGGCCGAGGCACTGATCCGGTCCGAGCTTGAGGCGCCGCTGGATGCAGGCCGGATCGCCGGTCTGGCGCGCAGCGAGGAAGAGGCGGCCGAGATCTATGCCGCCTCGCTGCTGGTCGTCGACCCCGAGGCGCCGGCGGAAAAGGGCTATCTTGCCATGCTGGCCGCCCGGCTGAACCTGCCGGCGGATCTGGTGGCACATCTGCATGCAGGCGCGGCGGATCTGGCCTAGGCCCGACTTCTAGGCTGCATCCACCGTCAACCAGATCCCGCCCTCGGGCCGCAGGGTCAGGATCATCACCGGGCGGGGCGACTTGCCCGGCACGGCGCCAAAGCGGAACCGCGCCAGCAAGGTGGCAAGGATGATCACCGCCTCTTGCAGCGCAAAGCTGGCGCCGATGCAGATGCGTGGCCCATCCCCAAAGGGCAGATAGGCATAGCGCTGGACCGTTTTTCCCCCGATAAACCGGTCGGGGTGGAACTGGTCTGGCGCCTCCCACAGCGCCTTGTGGCGGTGCAGCGCATAGATCGGCAGGATCACCGTATCGCCGGGAAGAATCTCTCGCCCGCAGAGCGTATCTTCGGCCTGCGCCGTCCGCGACAGAAAGGCCGCCGGGGGATAAAGGCGCAGCGCCTCATCCACGATAGCGCGAACCAGTGGCAAAGCCGGCAGATCGGTGGCGGTCGCGGCCCGGTCGCCGAGCGCGGCTTGCGCCTCGGCCCGTGCGCGCGCCTGCACTTCAGGATCAAAGGCGCAAAGGTATAGCGCCCATGACAGAGCAAGCGCGGTCGTCTCATGCCCCGCGACGATGAAGGTCAAGAGGTTGTCCCGCAACTCGGATGTTGTCATCCGCCGCCCGGTCTTGGGGTCCTCGCCGGCCAACAGCAGGTCCAGAAGGTCCGGCACCGGCCGCGCCCCATCTTGCCGGCGCCGGTCGATGGCGATGTCGGCATAGCGCTTGGTCTGCCGCATCGCCGCCCCTGTCACCAGCCGGTTCGGGCGTGGCATCCAGGCCGGCGCCCCCAGAATGTCGAGCAGCGAGACCCGCGCCGTCTGGGCGATATATTGCTCGATGGCCCGGTGAACGGCGTCGCGGTCAAACCCCTCGCCCCCTGAAAGGGTGACATCGGAAATCACTTCAAAGGTGGTCGTCACCATCTCATCGAACAGGTTCATCGCCCGGCCCGTGCCGGCCACGGCGCCAATCCGCTCGGCGGCCCGCTCGGCTGCCGAGGTCATCACCGGCGCCAGCGCCGCGACGTGGCGCTGGGAAAACACCGGCGCCGCCGTGCGCCGCTGCCAGAGCCAGTTGGCCCCCTCGGCCACGAACAGGCTGTCCCCAATGGCCGGTTCAAGGATCAGCTTGGTCACCAGTGACTTGGGGTAGTCCTCGAGCCGGTCGCGCAGCACCTGCCGCAGGCCATCCGGGTCCATCAGCATGTGCCATCGCTTGCCGGTGCGGCCCGAAAGGATCGGGGCATGGGTGGCGATCTCGGGGATCAGTTCCAGCACATTGCGGCGCCCAGCCTGAAACGACCCCCAGATGCCCAGAGGTTCAGTGGCCAGTGGCACCCGTACCGGCACGGTCCCAGCCTCACTCTCCAGCACATCTGTCCCCATCGCCTGACCCCTCTCCGGCGGGAAGCCGCCATCCGCACGGGGCGCCGCGCTTGCGCCATTGCCCCGCGCGCGCTATCCCGAAGACAGAATGTAGGGGGTTTTCCATGAAGTTCCATCGCCTCGCCGGCCTGATCGCCGCCCTGACCCTGATCGCCGGCTGTGCCCGCAACGATCTGGCCGAGCCGCCGGTGCCGCTGGGCGAATTTGCGCTGGGGCTGAACATCGTCGTCGCTGACAATGTGCAAAAGGTGCCGATCAGCCGCGAGGCGACGCCCGACGAATGGGAAACCGTCATGAAAAAGGCGGTGGCCGACCGCTTTGGCCGCTATGAGGGCACCAAACTCTACAACATCGGGATTGCCGTCGAGGGCTATGCCCTTGCCCCGCCCGGCATCCCGATCGTTGCGGCGCCGAAATCGGTGCTGGTGGTAACGGCCAATGTCTGGGACGACGCCGCGCAGAAAAAACTGAATGCCGAGGGCAAGCAGTTCACCGTGTTTGAATCGCTCTCGGGCGATACGGTGATCGGCACGGGGCTGACCCGGACCAAGCAGCAGCAGATGGAGGCGTTGTCCTTCAACGCCGTCAAGCGGATCGAGGAATGGTTTCTTGAAAATCCCGAATGGTTCGGCATGACGGCGGCCGATGTCGCCGCTGCCCGCAAGCTGCGGGCCGAGGCGGCGCGCAATGACAAGAAGGCCGCCGAGGCCAAGGCCACCGAAGAGGCCGATGCCGCGGTCCCGCCGCCAAAGTGACCCGATCCTGGCCCGCCTCTGGCCGGCAGAGGCAGGCTTGGAAATCATTCCGAACGCCAGTGTTTGTACCCCGAGGGTTTTCATGAATTCACAGCCTTTTACCCGCCGTGCCCTGTTTATTGCCGGAGTTTGCCTCTTGGCGCTTGCCGGCTGCGTCCAGCCGCTGGTCGATGCCGAGACCCAGAAAAAGCTGGTGGTCGGCAAGGTTACGGTCGATGCCTCGGCCATCCAGCCCATCGGCGGCGGGCGTGAAATCACCCTGACCCGCCAGCAGATCGAGCAGGACCTGACCGCCGCCCTCTCATCGCAAATGATCCGCCCCGGTCAGGGTCGCCCCAATGCGCGCGTCGCGGTGCAGGTGGATGAGGTCTGGCTGGTCTCGCGCGGGCAGTCCTTCATCACCGGCGGCAAGAGCAATATCCGCGGCACGATGACGGTCACGGACCTTGCCTCGGGCAAGCAGATCCTGCCACCGACCAAGGTCTTTGGCATGAACGAGGGCTTTCGCCTGAACGGCGTGATCGGCGCATTGACCGCGCCCGAGCCGGAAAAGGACTATGCCGGCACCGTCGCGGGCTTTGCCCATCAGGTTGCCGTGCAGCTTCTGGGCGAGCCGGACAAGGCGGCCAAGTAACGCCGATGCGGTGTTTCCTTCTGGGGTCTTGCCCCGCAGGAGAATACGCGCCGGGTCTTGATTTTTCCGCGCCCCAAGGCTAAGTCGCCGCCCGTGTAGAAAAGGGCCCGCGACGGGCCCCCGAATTCAAGGGCGCTTGGGCATGGCAAAGGCAAAGTTTGAACGTAACAAGCCGCACGTCAACATTGGCACGATTG
>CALLZQ010000213.1 GCA_937858255.1 uncultured Tabrizicola sp. | reverse complement strand
CAGATCCTCGACAAACCAGGCGGCGAACTGGGCCCGTCCGCTGACGCCAGCCTTGCCATAGACATTGGAAAGCTGCGCGCGCACGGTGCCTTGCGCGGCCCCTCTTACGCCGGCGATCTCGGCCACGTCCAGCCCTTTCAGCGCCAAGAGGGCAACATCGCGCTCGGCCGGGGTCAGGCCCCAAAGCGCAAACTGGCGTGCCACCACCTGCCCCAGCGCCCCCCGGGCGGTTTCCAGCGACCGTTCTTGCTCGGCCATCCGCTCCAGCGTCAAGCGCAATTGCCAGGCGCCGCTGACCACCCCCAGCACCAAGGCCACCGCAACCAGCGTCTCAAACACCGTATGCGGGGCCGCCGGACCCAGCAGCAGGCCGCTGCGGGCATCGCCGGCGAAAAACACGGCCGCCACCGCCTGCATCAGCAGAACCAAGGCAAGAAAGGCCGAAGGCTTGCCCGGCAGGGCGAGGGCAAGCCGGGTCATGTGTGGCCCCCCGACTTGCGCCCGGATTGGCGACCCGGCGCACCGGTCAGCATGGGCCGCAGCAGATTTCGCCCCAGCGCGCGGCTTTCAACCGCCACACCGGCGACGTGGATCATGGCCAGAAACAGCATCAGATTGACGGCCCCCTCATGCAGACTTTCGGCCAGATGGCCCAGCCCCTGATTTTCATCACCATCATCGCCGTCACTGTCAGCTTTCACAAGAACTGACCAGTCACCTGCGGCAACGGCGGCCTTTTCTTCGGCGATGGCAATCGGGCAGCGCCCGCCCGTCATGACCAGCCCCGTCGCCAGCGTGACCGCCAAAGCCGCCCAGAGCGCATAGGCCATCAGCGCCCCCGCCGGATTATGCGAGCGGTGTTCGCGCACCCGTCGCTGCATCAGCGCACGAAGATGCGACATAGCCGCTAGGGGTCTGGGGGGGAAGGCAGAAAACCGCGCCTCGGGCGGGCCGATCAGCCCCCAGATCAGCCGCGCCGCCAGCAGCGCCGCCACTGCCCAGCCGATCCAGATATGGATGGCACTGCCGGGTTTCAGGATCAGCCCATTGGCCAGCACGGCCAGGGCAATCCCCCAATGGGTCAGGCGCACCAGCGGATCCCACAACAGCACAGGGCGCTCTGGCGCCGCCGGGCCTGTCGCGTCAGGCTGCGGATCGGAGGGCGCCGCAGCGCCCCCCTGCCCGACCGAGCGATACGGGCCCGGCATCTTATTCCTCGCCCTTGATCTGGGTGACGGCCCCGGTCTTGGGGTCAATATAGACCTCCCACATCTTGCCGGCCTCATCGGTGCATTTCGCCTCGATCTTGCCGTCCTCGGCCTCGAACTCGGCAACCTTGCAACCGGCCTTTTCCAAAGCGGCGGTGGCGTCGGTCGGGTTGGTGCCCAGAATGTCGCCAACAACCGGCATGGCCAGCGCGGCCATCGGCAGGGCGGTCAGCGACAGGGCGAGGATAAGGGCGTTACGTTTCATGATCTTTCCTTTCGGTGACGACCGGCCAGCGGGGATGCGACCGGTTCTGCCCCCACATCGGCCCTGCCCACCTGTGCCGTCGATGGGCCGCGGGTTTAATCCGGCCCGGGTAAGCGGGCGCTGACAGCGGCTTTTCGCCGAGCCACGCTTGCAACAGGCCGCCCCCTCTGCCATCTGAATGATCAGGGCTGAAATGGGGGCCAAAGGGGCCATGGCTTTGCCGGTGCGCGAACAGGCGAAATATTGGGGGATCGCGGCGGCGATCTTTCTGCTGCTCTTGTGGTTATTGGGGGACGTGCTGTTGCCCTTTCTCGTCGGGGGGGCAATCGCCTATTTCCTCGACCCCGTTGCCGACCGGCTGGAAAGGCTGGGGCTAAGCCGCGCCGCCGCCACGGCGACCATCACACTGGTGATGGTGATGGTGATGGTACTGTTGGTCTTGGCGGTGATTCCGACGCTGGTCAGCCAGACCGCGGCACTGGTGAATGCCGCCCCCGAGATCGCCAAGAAGATCCAGACCTTTCTGACCGAGCGGTTTCCCGAACTGACCGATGAAACCAGCATCATGCGCCAGACGCTTGCCGACATTGGTGCTTTTATCCAGTCAAAGGGCGGCGAGGTCGCCAAAGGCGTTCTCTCCTCAATCAGCTCGGTCGTTTCGGCGGTGATCTTTATCGTCGTTGTGCCGGTGGTGGCCTTTTACATGCTGCTCGACTGGGATCGCATGGTCGCGCGGGTGGATGAGCTTTTGCCGCGTGATCATGTCACGGTGGTGCGGGCACTGGGACGGCAGATCGACAGCGTTCTGGCCGGGTTCGTGCGGGGGCAACTTTCGGTCTGTCTGGTGCTGGGCACTTATTATTCTGTCGCCCTGATGCTGGCGGGGCTGGATTTCGGCCTAGTCGTCGGGGCCATTGCCGGGGCCATTACCTTCATTCCCTATGTCGGCGCCATCTTTGGTGGGGCACTGGCCATCGGGCTGGCACTGTTCCAGTTCTGGGGCGACTGGGTGTCCATCGGGATCGTCGCCGGCATCTTTGCCGCCGGCCAGTTCATCGAGGGCAATATCCTGACGCCCAAGCTGGTGGGGCAATCGGTGGGTCTGCACCCGATCTGGCTCTTGCTCGCGCTGTCGGCCTTTGGCTCGGTCTTTGGTTTTGTCGGCATGCTGGTGGCGGTGCCGGTCGCCGCCGCGATCGGGGTTCTGGCCCGGTTCGCCGCCGACCAGTACCGCGCCAGCCTGCTGTATCGTGGCCTTGCCGGACGAGGCGGCACCGCAGGCCCCCCTCCGCCCGGCGATCAGGACAGGGCATGATCCGTCAGCTTGCCTTTGAACTGCCGCCGCAAGAGGCATGGCGGCGGGCCGATTTCTTTGTATCGCCCGCCAATGCACTGGCGCTGGCGACGGTGGACGACTGGCGCAACTGGCCCTTGGGCAAACTACTGCTGATTGGCCCCGAAGGTTCGGGCAAGACCCATCTGGCACATCTTTGGGCCGAAGAGACCGGCGCCGCCCTGATCCCGGCGACGGCCCTCGGCCACTCAGATCTACCCGCACTTGCCGCTGGGGGCGCCGTCTGCGTCGAAGGCGCCGAGGCCGTCGCGGGCCATGCCGAACGGGAAGAGGCGCTGTTCCATCTGCACAACATGCTGACACCGGGGGGGCGGCTCTTGTTGACCGCGCGGATGCCCGCGCGGGACTGGGGGATGCGATTGCCCGATCTGGCCAGCCGCATGGGCGCCGCGCCTATCGCCCGGCTGGAGGCACCGGACGACGCCCTCTTGTCGGCGGTGCTGGTCAAGCTCTTTGCCGACCGGCAGGTCAGCGTCGCGCCGAACCTGATCCCCTGGCTGGTGGTGCGGATGGAACGCTCACTCGCTGCGGCCCCCGAACCGGGTGCCGCGCTGGGCGCCCGGGCACCGGCCCGAGGCCAACCCATCAGCCGCGCCATGGCCGCCGCCCTGCTGGACAGCGCGGGGCCAGAATGAAACACTGTCGTAAAGCCGTTACAGGCCCGCAGCATAAGCCGATATCATGACCCAAGCCGATTTCCTCAAAGCCGCCTTCACCAAACCCGTCACCCTGCCGCCCGAAGAAACCGCCGGCGGGCGACGCTTTTTCAACCGCGAAATGTCCTGGCTGGCCTTTAACTGGCGCGTGCTGGATGAGGCGAACAAGCCGGCGGTGCCCCTGCTGGAACGGCTGCGGGTCCTGTCGATCTCGGCGACCAACCTTGATGAGTTCTTTACCGTGCGCGTCGCGGGCCTCAGGGCGCTGGTGCGCAACGGCAATGCGATCCTGTCCGAAGATGGCCGCACCCCGGCCGAGCAACTGGCGCTGATCCATGCCGATGCCCGCCGCCTGATGCAAAAACAGCAAACCGTGCTGAATTGCCTGAAAAAAGAGATGGAGGCGCAGGGGATCAGCATCGTCACCCGGTCGAAACTGACGGCGCGCGATCTGAAGCACCTGGAAGAACACTTTCTGAACAAGGTTTTCCCGGTGCTGTCGCCTCTGGCGATTGACCCGGCCCACCCCTTCCCGTTCATCCCCAACACCGGTTTTTCGCTGGCGCTGGAACTGGAGCGTCTGTCCGATCACCGCAGCCTCAAGGCGCTGCTGCCGATCCCGCAGCAGATTGCCCGTTTTGTCCCTCTGCCCGCGCGCGACGGTGAAAACCGCTTCCTGCCCTTGGAAGAACTGCTGCTCCTTCACCTGAACATGCTGTTCCCGGGTTATACCGACCGGGGGCATTGCGCCTTTCGCGTGCTGCGCGACAGCGATCTGGAGGTCGAGGACGAGGCCGAGGATCTGGTCCGCGAATTCGAGGTGGCGCTGAAACGCCGCCGGCGCGGTCAGGTGATCCGGCTGAAACTGACCGCCGGCGCCCCGCCCGAATTGCGGGCGCTGATCATGGAGGAACTGGGCGTCACCGAGGGCGAGGTGGTCGAGGTCAAGGGCCTGTTGGGCATCGCTGACCTCAAGGAACTGGTACTGCCGGGACGGCCCGATCTGCTCTGGCCGGCCTTTGTGCCGCGCGTGCCGGAACGGGTGCAGGATCATGAGGGCGATCTTTTCGCCGCGATCCGGCAAAAGGACATCCTTTTGCATCATCCCTATGAAACCTTTGATCTGGTGATCAATTTTCTCGAACAGGCGGCGCGCGACCCGAATGTGCTGGCGATCAAGCAGACGCTTTACCGCACCAGCTCCGACAGCCCGATTGTGGCGGCCCTTTGCGAGGCCGCCGAGGCCGGCAAGTCGGTGACGGCGCTGGTTGAACTCAAGGCCCGGATCGACGAGGCCGCCAATATCCGCCAGAGCCGCCGGCTGGAACGGGCGGGCGCGCATGTCGTTTACGGCTTCATCAACTACAAGACCCACGCCAAGATCAGTACCGTCGTCCGGCGTGAGGGCGAAAATCTGGTGACCTATACCCATTACGGCACCGGCAATTACCACCCGATCACCGCGCGTATCTATACCGACCTGTCGTTCTTTACCTGCGATGCCGCACTGGGGCGCGATGCAACCAAAGTGTTCAATTACCTGTCGGGCTATGTGCAGCCAGAGGGTCTTGAAAACCTTGCGATTTCGCCGATTACACTCAAACCGCGCCTCCTGGAACTGATCGCCGCCGAGGCCGAACATGCCCGCGCAGGTCGCCCGGCCGAGATCTGGGCCAAGATGAACAGCGTCATCGAACCCGAGGTGATCGACGCCCTCTATGCCGCCAGCCAGGCGGGGGTGAAGATCAGCCTGATCGTGCGCGGCATCTGCGGCTTGCGCCCCGGGATCAAGGGTCTGTCGGAAAACATCCGCGTCAAGTCGATTGTCGGGCGGTTCTTGGAACACAGCCGCATCGTCTGCTTTGGCTCGGGTCAGGGTCTGCCCAGCCAGCAGGCGCGGGTGTTCCTGTCCAGCGCCGACTGGATGGGCCGCAATCTGACACGGCGGGTCGAAACCCTTGTCGAGGTGAAGAACAAGACGGTCAAGGCACAGATCGTCAGTCAGATCATGGCCGCCAATCTGGCGGATGAGGCGCAAAGCTGGGTCTTGCATCCTGATGGCCATTACCGGCGCGAACTCTCGGCCGCGGATGGCAAGCTGTTTTCCTGCCACCGCTTTTTCATGGAAAACCCCTCGCTCTCGGGCCGGGGAACGGCGGGGGACAAGGATGCCGGGCAAAACCCATTCGACGCCGACACGCTGGCCGCGCTGCGCGAAGAACCGGCGGCATCGTGATTGACCTTGCCGGCGGGGCTGGGCCAAGCTCGCGCCCGGCACCTTTGCCGTCACCGGATGTTCTGGGGAGAACCGATGAGCGAAAGCAAACGCCGCAGCGACCCTGCCGAAGATGATGCCAGCCCTTTTGGCCGCCCGCTGTTTGAGGATCCCTCAGCCCGCGCCCTTTCACGCGTGGGGGTGGTGGATGTCGGATCGAACTCGGTGCGGATGGTGGTGTTTGACGGCGCCGCCCGCAGCCCGGCCTATTTCTACAACGAAAAGATCATGTGCGGCCTGGGCAAGGGCTTGGCGGAAACCGGACGGTTGAACCCCGAGGGCAAGCTGCGGGCGCTGGCGGCGCTGAAACGCTTTTCCCTTTTGGCCGAGGGGATGGGCGCGGCGCCGCTGACTGTGGTTGCCACCGCCGCCACCCGCGAATCCGAGGATGGGCCAGAGTTTCAGGCCGATGTGCTGCGCGAAACCGGGCTGAAACTGCATGTGATCGACGGCAATGAAGAGGCGCGGCTGTCGGCGCAGGGCGTTTTGCTCGGCTGGCCCGAGGCCAGCGGCATCGTCTGCGACATCGGCGGCAATTCGATGGAACTGGCGCGGATCGGCGGCGGCAAGGTCGGCAAGCGCGTCTCGACCCAGCTTGGCCCCTTTCGGCTGCAACAGGTGGTGGGCGGGCCGGAAAAACGTGCCGCCCTGATCGACCGGGTGCTGCGCACCGCGCAGGGCCAGATCAAATCCGAGGGCGAGCGGTTCTACCTCGTCGGCGGCAGTTGGCGGGTGATCGCGCGGC
Source organism: uncultured Tabrizicola sp. (assembly GCA_937858255.1). Classification (GTDB taxonomy): domain Bacteria; phylum Pseudomonadota; class Alphaproteobacteria; order Rhodobacterales; family Rhodobacteraceae; genus Pseudotabrizicola. The sequence continues at coordinate 556 of CALLZQ010000213.1, read as the reverse complement.
TGGATATGGAGCGGCGGAATTACCCGCTGACCGTGCTGCATGAATATCGTATGCAGGTCAAAACCTTGCTCGATACACTTGATTGGATTGCCGCCAGCGACCTGACGCTGTTGCGCGCCCGCACTGGCACCAGCGCCGAGCGGATGGAACTGGTGCCGCTGGCCTGCGAGGTGCTGCGCGGTATCATCAAGACCTTTAAGCCTGCGGAAATTGACGTCTCGTCCTATGGTATCCGCGAGGGGCTGCTTTATGAGCAGATGCCCGACCGGCTGCGCGGCCGTGACCCGCTGATCGAGGCAGCCCGGGCGGCCGAAATCGCCTCGGCCCGCATTCCGGGAACCGGCAAGAAGCTCTATGAATTCCTGATACCCTTGTTCAAGAATGCCCCGCAGGAACGGCTGCGGCTGATCAAGGCCGCTTGCCTCTTGCATGACACGACTTGGCGCGCCCATCCCGATTACCGGGCCGAGGTCTGTTACGACAATGCGACCCGCGCCAATCTGGGTGGGCTCGACCATCCGGGGCGGGTGTTTCTGGGCCTCGCGCTGCTGCATCG
>CALLZQ010000212.1 GCA_937858255.1 uncultured Tabrizicola sp. | reverse complement strand
TTGTGGCCGAGTTCCGCGCCGACCGCGCGACCTATTGGAAGGGGCATCTGGTGATGGCGGTGATCTTCGGTACGCTGGCCGGGCTGCTGCTGATCGCCACGGGCAATCCTGCGCCGGTAATGGGGCCAATCGGGGCGGCCTTTGCCATCGCCGGGCGGGGGGCATTCCTTGCCTCTGAGGCCCTGAGCGACCGCTGGGTTCTGACCGAACGGCGTTTGCTCGGCCCGGCAGCACGCTCGATCCCCTTGGGGCAGATCGTGCAGGCGCGGCCTTTCCTTGGCGCGGTGCAGATCGTGACACGGGGGGGCGACAAGCATCTGATCAAATATCTCGCCGATGCCGAGGGCGTGGCCCGACAAATCCGCACTGCCTGCGGGATCACACCATGAGCGGGGAAAGGGATCTGGCCCCGGACCTTTCGGTTCCCGCGCTTGAGGCCGGGGTGATCCGGGTTTTTGCGCTGGACGGGGGCGATCCGGCGCTTGCCGCGATCCTGCCGCCGCATCCGCTGGATGCCGGGCATCTGGCGCCGCTGCTGGGGGTGGCCGCGTTGCGTGAAGGGGATGCCGAACGTATCGCCCTGCGCGATCTGGGCGACTATACCCTGTCAGAATTCCTGCGCATCGGCCATGACATCCGCAGCGAAGAACTGGCCCCGGTTGCCGCCGAACTGGATGCGCTGACCGGGCATGTGATCCTGCTGCATTCGGCCGCCTTTGCCGGGCAGGCCGCGAGCTTGACCCTGCATCCCGGCCTGCGTCTTGTCGCCAGCCTGAACCGTCGTGCGGCGCCCGCGACGCCCCTGTCGCTGCCCGCCGCCGAACGGCCCGAGATCCTGACCCCTGTCCCCGCCGCGGCGACCAAGGGCAAGGGCGGGTTCTGGCTGGCTGCCGTGATCCTTGGCCTGATCGCCATGGGCGCCCTTCTGTTCTGGGCCCGCCAATGAGCGGCACCGACACCCCCGCCGGCTGGGATGGCATCCTCGACCCGGGCGAGGCGATCCTGTGGCAGGGGCGCCCGGATACCCGCATCGTGTTCGACGCGACCACGATTGTCATGGGGCTGTTCGGCACCTTTTTCGCCGGTTTCGCCCTGTTCTGGATGATCATGGCCGCGCAGGCGGGCGGGTTTTTCTGGGCCTTTGGCCTGATCCATTTTTCGGTCGGGCTTGGCATCATGCTGTGGGGGCCGGTGGGGCAACCTTTTCGGCGCGCCCGCTCTTGGTAAACGCTGACCGACCGCCGCGCCTTTATCGCCACCGACCTGCCGGTCAAGGGCAAGACCCTGCAATCCTATCCGATCGACGACCGCACCCCGGTGTTTTTTACCGAAGACGGCGACCGGGCGACGATCCATTTCGCCAAGCGCCAGCGGCGCACCCGGCGGGGGATTACCAGCGATGACATCGGCTTTGAACGCATCGCCGAGGGGCGCGCGGTCCTGTCGCTGATCCGGCAGGTGCAAGCGCGTATGAAAGCTGCCCCCCTGCCCCCGCATACCGAACCCGACGACCGAGGACCCCGCCTATGACCATCACCTACCTCGACGCCATCCGCCTGATCGACCCCGAGGCCGGGACCGTCACCGAAACCTCGGTGGTCCTCGACGGCGGGCGGATCGCGACCATCGGCGCGGCCTCGGCCCCGCGGGGGGCGGTGGCGATTGACGGGCGCGGGGCCCGGCTCCCCCCCCGCCTCGTTGATTTCCGCGGCAAGGACCGCCGGCCGGGCGGGCGGCACCCCC
>CALLZQ010000211.1 GCA_937858255.1 uncultured Tabrizicola sp. | reverse complement strand
GACGCATGGCAGACCAGACATCCAGCGGCGAAAGCCTGCTTTTCCTGACAGATGAGCAATTGCGCAAAGGCATCGAGGCGATGTTCTTTGCCTATCGAGGCTTTACCGCCGACCCTGACCGCATTCTCGAAGGCATGGATTACGGCCGCGCCCATCACCGGGCCATCCATTTCATCCACCGCAGCCCCGGCACCACGGTCTCGAACCTGTTGACCATTCTGGGTGTAACAAAACAATCCCTGAACCGCGTATTGAGAACATTGGTCGAGGATGGCCTTGTGGATGCCCGGGTCGGGCGCAAGGACAAACGCGAGCGCAATCTATTTCTGACGGCAAAGGGGCAGGAATTGGAACGAGAGCTTTCCGATGCGCAGCGGGCCCGGATGCGGGCCGCTTATCGCGCGGCGGGGCCTCAGGCTGTCGCCGGCTTTCGTACCGTGCTTGAGGCGATGATGGATCCCGAAATGCGCCGCCAGTATCAGGGCCTGAAGGAGGGCAGCGCATGATGCAGCCCGAAGCTCATCTGCTGGTGGTCGACGATGATGAGCGTATTCGCGGCCTCTTGCAGAAATTCCTGATCCGCAACGGCTTTCTGGTGTCGGTGGCGCGCGATGGCGCGCAGGCACGCAGGCTGCTGGGCGGGCTGGAATTCGACATGATCGTGATGGATGTGATGATGCCCGGCGATGACGGTATCACCCTGACCCGCGAATTCCGCAAAAAGATGACGACGCCGATCCTGCTGCTGACCGCCAAGGGCGAGACGCAAAGCCGGATTGAGGGGTTCGAGGCGGGGGCAGATGATTACCTCGCCAAGCCCTTCGAGCCAAAGGAATTGCTGTTGCGGATCAACGCGATCTTGCGGCGTATTCCGCAGGCGCGGGCCGATGCGCCGCCCAAGGTGCTGCATCTGGGCGCGGTGCGCTATGACATGGACCGGGGCGAGTTGTGGCGCGGGCCGGATCCGGTGCGCCTGACCGCAACCGAAGCCGCGTTGATGCGGATCTTCTCGGCGCAGCCGGGCAATCCCGTCAGCCGGGAAAAGCTGGTCAGCGATCTGGGCCGCGATGATGCCGCGCAGGACCGCGCGGCCGATGTGCAGATCAACCGCCTGCGCCGCAAGATCGAGGATGACCCCAAGCAGCCGCGCTATTTGCAGACGGTGCGGGGCGAGGGCTATATGTTGCAGCCCGATTGAGGGTTGGTCAGCCCCGGAATCACGCGGAACAGATAAAGGGCGGAAGATGCGGCTTTACATGCATGGCGATTGCCTCGGGCATGTGACCCCCCCGGGCCATCCTGAGCAGGTCGAGCGGCTCAGGGCGATTGAGCGCGGCTTGGCGGGGATGGAGGTGCAGCGGCTGGATTGCCCGATGGGCGCGGTTGAGGATGTTCTGCGTTGTCACCCAGCGGCACATGTCGAGCGGTTGCGCCGCGCGGTACCAGAGCGGGGCTGGGCACAGGTGGACGGCGATACGTTCCTCTCGCCCGGGACATGGGCGGCGGCGATGCGGGGTGTCGGCGGCATCTGTGCGGCGGTGGATGCGGTGATGACCGGGGGCGGGCGCGCCTTTGTCGCCGCGCGCCCGCCGGGACACCATGCCGAGCGGGAAACTGCCATGGGATTCTGTCTGTTTGGCACGGTGGCCATCGGCGCGATGCGGGCGCTGGAGGTGCATGGGCTGAGCCGCGTCGCGGTTCTTGATTTCGACGTGCATCACGGCAATGGCACGCAGGATTTGCTCTGGGATGAGGCACGGGTGCGTTTTGTCTCTTCGCATCAGATGCCGCTTTACCCGGGGACGGGCGCACCGGAAGAGCGTGGCGCGCATGGCCAGATCACCAATCTGCCGCTCCGGTCCAGTTCAGGCGGAGAGGCGATGCGCGCCGCATGGGCACCAGTGCTGGCGGATCTGGCGGAGTGGCAGCCGGAACTCATTCTGCTCAGCGCCGGCTTTGACGCGCATCGGGACGACCCCCTCGCCGGGCTGAACTGGCGGACCGAGGATTTTGCCTGGCTGACCCGCGCGATCTGCGATCTGGCGTATCAGTGTTGTGGCGGTCGGGTGGTTTCGTCGCTTGAGGGGGGCTATGATCTCGACGCCTTGGCGGATAGTGTCGCCGCACATGTGAGAGAACTGAACAGGGCCTGACAGATCATGACCGACAAACCCGTAGCCGAAATGAGCTTTGAAGAGGCGATGGCCGCGCTGGAGCAGGTCGTCGGGCAGCTTGAACGCGGCGATGTGGCGCTGGAGGCCTCGATTGCGCTCTATGAGCGCGGCGCCGCGCTCAAGGCCCATTGCGCCGACAAGCTGAAGGCCGCCGAGGCCAAGGTCGAGATAATCCGCGCCCAAGAGGGCCGCGCGGTCGGCACCAGCCCGGCGGAGGGGATGTGAGCTTTCCCGAGGCGTTGAGCCAGGCCGCCGTGCTGGTTCAGGCACGGCTGGAGGCGGCGCTTGCGACCCGCGCCGATGAGCCGGTGATCCACGCCATGCGCTATGCGGTGGCGGGCGGCAAGCGGCTGCGGGGGTTTCTGGTGCTGGAGAGTGCCGCCCTGCATGGTATCGCGCCCAAAGGGGCGGTCGCGGCGGCGGCAGCGGTCGAGGCGCTGCACGCCTATAGCCTGATCCATGACGATCTGCCCTGCATGGATGATGACGATCTGCGGCGCGGCTTGCCCACGGTCCATGTCAAATGGGATGAGGCGACGGCAGTGCTGGCGGGAGATGCCCTGCAAACACTGGCATTTGAACTGTTGACCGACCCGGCGTTGGGAACGGCAGAGGCGCGACTGGCACTGGTGCGCGGGCTGGCGCTTGCCTCGGGGGCTGAAGGGATGGTGCTGGGACAGGCGCTCGACATCGCCGCCGAGACAGCGGCGGCGCCGCTGACCCTCGACCAGATCACCCGGTTGCAGGCGGGCAAGACCGGCGCCCTGATCCGTTGGTCCGCCGAGGCCGGGGCGGTGATCGCCGGGGCCGATCCAGCGCCACTGGGCGCCTATGCCGGCGCGCTGGGGCTAGCCTTTCAGATTGCCGATGACATTCTGGATGTGACCGGCGATGCCGCCAAGGCCGGCAAACGGCTGCAAAAGGATGCGGCGGCGGGCAAGGCCACCTTTGTCTCTCTGCTGGGGCTTGAAGGCGCGCAGGCGCGGGCCAGATCCCTTGTGGATGAGGGGGAACGCCACCTTGCCCCCTATGGGGAGAAGGCGCAGAACTTGATCGAGGCCGCGCGCTTCGTACCCGCGGCCGAGGGCGCGCAGTTTCCGGCCGC
>CALLZQ010000210.1 GCA_937858255.1 uncultured Tabrizicola sp. | reverse complement strand
ACAGAAAATTTTGTTGTGAAAAATTCTTGACAGAAGCCCGCCCGGCAAAGGACGCTGACAAAAAACAGGGAGATGACTCGCGCCATGGCAGCGCCGGAAAAGGTCACTGCGCCGGTCGAAAACATAACGCCCTTTCACGCGATTTTCGAGAACCGAGACTCGCGCGGGCGGATCGTTCTGGTCTGCGAGCATGCCTCGCATCACATCCCCGAGAACTGGGGCGGTCTTGGCCTGAGCGATGCGGCGCGACTGGCCCATATCGCCTGGGATCCGGGCGCACTCGATCTGGCGCGGGGGCTGGCGCGGCGGCTGGATGCCTGCCTTGTTCATGCCCCGGTCAGCCGGCTGGTCTATGACCTGAACCGCGCCCCCGATCAGGACGGCGCCATGCCGGCCAAGTCCGAAGTCTATGAGGTGCCCGGCAATGCCAATATTTCCGCAGCCGAGCGGGCCGCACGGACCCAGGCCGTCTATGTACCCTTTCACGACGATCTGCATATCGAGATCGCCCGGCGCATGGCCCTTGGCCTCGCCCCGGTGATCGTGACGATCCACAGCTTTACCCCGGTCTATTTCGGCAACCCGCGCGCCGTGGAGTTCGGGATCATCCATGATGCAGACCCTCGTCTGGCGCAGGCGATCCTGACCCACGCGCCCGAAGGGCTGAATGCGCAGATGAATGAGCCCTATTCCGCCGCCGATGGCGTGACCCATACGCTGCGGCTTCAGGCCAACCCCTATCGGCTGCCCAATGCCATGCTGGAGATCCGCAACGATCTGATCGCAACCCGCGCGGATGCCGAGGCGATGGCCGAGCGGCTGGCGCCATGTCTGGCGGCAGCGCTTGATGATCTGAGCAGAGGGGCCGTCTGATGCCCCGCGCCGCGATTGCCTTTGTCCGTCTGGTCGACAAGCTGAACTACGGGGTCGGGCGTTTTGCCATGTACCTGTTGTTCGTGCTTATGGCGATCCTGATGTGGTCGACCATTTCCAAGGCGTTCTTCAACCCCTCGCTCTGGACCCTTGAAATGGCCCAGTTCGTGATGGTGGCCTATTACATCCTTGGCGGTCCCTATGCGATGCAGCTTGAGGGGCATGTTCGCATGGACCTGTTCTACGCCAAGCAAAGCCCGCAAAAGCGCGCGCTCTGGGATGCGTTTACCGTTTTCGCGCTGATCTTCTACCTCTGCGTCATGCTTTATGGCGCGGTGGATTCCACCCTCTACGCCTTTACCTATAATGAGCGCAGCCCGACGGCATGGCGCCCCTATATGTGGCCAATCAAGGTCACGCTCTGCATTGGATTTTTCCTCATGCTGCTTCAGGCCCTCTCGGCGCTGATCAAGGATATCGCGACCATCCGCGGAGAGGTGATCTGATGTCCTATGAGATGATTGCCCTGCTGATGTTCTCGACCATGCTGCTGTTGATGATGACCGGGCAGCGGGTCTTTGCGGTGATCGGCTTTGTCGCGGTGTTCTCGGCCCTGATGCTCTGGGGTACGGGGGGCGAGCGGATGGGCTTTTCCGCCAGCATGAAGCTGATGAAGTGGTATCCGCTGCTGTCGCTGCCGATGTTCGTCTTTATGGGATATGTGATGAGCGAGGCCCGGCTGGCCGATGACCTTTACCGGATGTTCCACATCTGGTTCGGGCGGGTGCGCGGCGGGCTGGCGATCGGAACAATTCTGCTGATGGTGCTGATTTCGGCGATGAACGGCCTGTCGGTCGCGGGGATGGCCATCGGCTCGACCATCGCGCTGCCGGAACTGCTGCGCCGGGGCTATGACAAGAAGATGGTGACCGGCGTCATTCAGGCCGGGTCCAGCCTTGGCATCCTGATCCCGCCCTCGGTCGTGCTGGTGCTTTATGCAATGATCGCCCGGGCGCCGGTGTCCGAGTTGTGGCTGGCCGGGATCCTGCCCGGGCTGATGATGGCGGCGCTGTTCATTGTGCTGATCCTGGTGCGCTGCAAATTGCAGCCCGAGCTTGGCCCGGCGATCACCGAGGAAGAGCGGGCACAGATCACCCGCGCCGAAAAGATCGGCTCGCTGCGCGCCGGGCTTTTGCCCTTTGCGATCTTTGGCGGGATGATGATCCCGTTCATCTACGGCTATACCTCGCTGGTCGAAAGCTCGGTCGTCGGTGTGGCGATGACGGTGCTGGGTGCGGTGATCAAGGGGCGGATGAACCGTAACGTCTTTGAAATCGCAACCCGGAATACCCTTGGCATCTCGGCGATGTTCATGTGGGTGATCCTGGCGGCGCTGTCCTTTGGCGCGGTTTTCGATGGCCTCGGCGCGGTGAAGGCGGTCGAGAGCCTGTTTGTCGATCAGTTGCATATGGGGCCCTGGACCATCCTGATCCTGATGCAGTTGTCCTTCCTGCTGATGGGGATGTTCCTTGACGATACCGCCATGCTGGTGATCGTCGCGCCCCTCTATGTGCCGCTGGTGGCCAGCCTCGATTTCGGCATGGACCGGGGCGATGTGCTGATCTGGTACGGGGTTCTCTATACTATCACTTGCCAGATCGCCTATCTGACGCCGCCCTTTGGCTATAACCTCTTCCTGATGCGGGCCTTTGCGCCGCCGGAAATCACCATGGGCGATATCTATTCCTCGGTCTGGCCCTTTGTGGTGGTGATGACCATCGGTCTGGGCCTGATCATGGCCTTTCCCGAACTGGCGCTGTGGCTGCCGAACAAATTCTACCCCTGAAATGAATAAGGGGCGGTCAACGCCCTCAGCGAAACCCTGACACCAATATGGAGGCCTGAAGATGACGACCAGACGTTCCTTTCTGACCAAGGGTGCCCTTGCCGGTGCCGCCACGCTGGCCGCGCCGACCCTTGCGCGGGCGCAGGCGCCGATCAAATGGCGGATGCAGACCTATGCCGGTGCGGCACTGGCCGAAGAGGTGGTCAAGCCTGCCGTAGACATGTTCAACACCATCGCCGCCGGGCAGATGGAGATCGAGCTTTACACCGCCGATCAGCTTGTCCCGACGGGCGAGCTGTTTCAGGCCATGCAGGCCGGCACCATTGATTGCGTGCAATCGGATGACGACTCGATGGCCTCGCCAACCGAAGTCACCGTCTTTGGCGGCTATTTCCCGCTGGCCCTGCGCTACAGCCTCGATGTGCCGGCACTGTTCAACAAATACGGCCTCGACCAGATTTGGAAGGAAGAATACGCCAAGGTCGGCATCAAGCATATCTCGGCCGGTTCTTGGGACCCGTGCAACTTCTCAACCAAAAAGCCGATCAACAGCCTTGCCGATCTGAACGGGCTGCGGATCTTTACCTTCCCGACTGCTGGGCGGTTCCTCGCGCAATTCGGCGTGGTGCCGGTCACGCTGCCGTGGGAAGATGTCGAGGTCGCGCTGCAAACCGGAGAGCTTGATGGCCTTGCCTGGTCGGGGATCACCGAGGTCTATACCGTGGGCTGGTCGAATGTGACCGACTACTTCCTGACCAACAACATCTCGGGCGCGTGGATTGGCCACTTCTTTGCCAATATGGACCGCTGGAACGAACTGCCGCCGCATCTGCAACAACTGATCGAGGCCTGCTTCCAGCAGTCGCATTACTACCGTCAGCACTGGTATTGGGCGGGTGAGGCCAGCCTGCGGGTCAATGAGACCAAGCTGAAGCTGACCACCATCCCGGACGAAGAGTGGAAAACGGTTGAGGATGCCGCCGTCAAGTTCTGGGATGAGATCGCCGCCGAATCCGAGGTCAAGGCCAAGGTCGTCTCGATCATCAAGACCTATAATGAGACGATGCAAAAGGCGGGCGTGCCCTATCGCTTCTGACGCCTGATTTCAGCCAAACCCGGGGGGCGTGCGATTGTGCGCCCCCTTTCCGAAGAATATGATCAAATCAGACTCACTGACGGGGGACCCGAGATGCCGGGCAATCTGACGCTGGACGAACTGCGGGGCCTTGTGGACAAGGGCGAGATCGACACGGTCGTGGTCGCCGGGATCGACATGCAGGGCCGCCTGATGGGCAAGCGCTTTCACGCGCGGTTTTTCGTCGATGGCGGGCATGTCGAGACGCATTGCTGCAACTACCTGCTGACCGTGGACATGGAGATGTACACAGTGCCGGGCTATAAATCGGCAAGCTGGGAACAGGGCTATGGCGATTATGTCCTGAAAACCGACATGTCGACCCTGCGCCGCCTGCCGTGGCTGCCGGGAACGGCGCTGGTTCTGGGCGATTACCTCGACCACCACACGCATGAAGAGGTGGCGATTGCCCCCCGCAGCATCCTGAAACGTCAGGTCGCTCGCGCCCGCGCCATGGGGCTGGAGCCGATGATGGCGACCGAGCTGGAATTCTACCTGTTCGAGAACAGCTATGAGGCGCTGCGCGATCAGGGCACCGAGAACCTGCGCACGGTCGGCAGCTATAATGAGGATTACCACATCTTCCAGACCACCAAGGAAGAGCCGGTGATGCGCGCCATCCGTAACGGGCTGTACGGCGCCGGAATCGTGGTCGAAAACACCAAGGGCGAGGCCGAGACCGGTCAGGCCGAGGTGAATTACAAATATTCCGACGCGCTCGACACTGCCGACAACCATGTGCTGATCAAGAACGCGGTCAAGGAAATCGCCCATCAGCAGGGCAAGTCCGTGACCTTCATGGCGAAATATGACCACCGCCGTGCCGGTTCATCCGCCCATATCCATCAAAGCCTCTGGACCAAGGACGGCAAACCCGCCTTTGCCGATGCCGCCGACCAGCATGGCATGTCGGAGATGATGAAGCATTTCCTTGCCGGGCAACTGGCCCATGCGACCGAGATCACCGCCTTCCTCGCGCCCTATGTGAACAGCTACAAGCGGTTCTGCGTCGGCATGTTCGCCCCCACCAAAGCGGTCTGGAGCGCCGACAACCGCACCGCCGGTTTCCGCGTCTGCGGTGAGCATACCAAGGCGGTGCGCGTGGAATGCCGCATCCCCGGGGCGGATGTGAACCCCTATCTCGCCTGCGCGGCGCTGCTGGCGGCGGGCCTTGACGGGATTGAGAACAAGTTGGCGCTGGAGCCGGAACTCAAGGGTGACATGTATGCCGCCAAGAATGCCCGCGAGATCCCCAAAACCCTGCGCGCCGCCGCCGAGGCGCTGCGCGGATCGGCGATGCTGCGCGGGGCCTTTGGCGATGCGGTGGTTGACCATTACGCCCATGCCGCCGACTGGGAAATTTCGGAAATGGACCGCGTGGTGACCGATTTCGAACGCCAGCGGCTGCTGGAACGGGCGTGATCCATGTCTGCGCCCGGCCTGCCCCCAGGGTCGATCCAGTCGATTGACCACCTCGTTCTGACCGTCGCGGACCCCGAGGCCGCGGCGGCCTTTTATGCGCGGGTTTTGGGAATGCAGGTCGAGCGTTTTGGCGCAGGCCGGCTGGCACTGCGCTTTGGCCGGCAAAAGATCAACCTGCAAAGCCTGGGGCAAGAGCAACGCAACCATGCCACGCGCGGGTCGGGCGATCTGTGTCTGATCACCGATCTGGCGCCGGAACAGACGATGGCGCATCTGCAAGCGGCCGGGGTGCCGATTGCCGAGGGGCCGGTGCAAAAGACCGGGGCGATGGGGCCGATCACCTCGGTCTATTTCACGGATCCCGATGGAAACCTGATTGAAATCAGCCGCTACGACTAGGGCGGCGAAAGGACGAAACGACGATGAAACCGATACAACTGATTTCCCCGGTCGATGGCAGCGTCTATGCCGAGCGCATGCCGCTGACGCATGAGGCCGCGACAGAGGCCGTCGCCCGTGCCAAGGCGGCACAAAAGGCCTGGGCCGCGCGGCCCTTGGCCGAGCGGATCGCGCTGGTCAAGGCCGGGGTGGCCAGGCTGAACGAGATGAAGGATATCATCGTCGAGGAACTGGCCTGGCAGATGGGCCGCCCGACCCGTTTTGGCGGTGAATTCGGCGGGGTGAATGCCCGCTCCGACTATATGGCCGAGATCGCGGAACAGACCCTTGCCCCGACCATGGTCGAAGATGGCCCGGCGTTTCGCCGCTACCTCGCCCGCGAACCGGTGGGCGTGGTCTTTATCATCGCGCCGTGGAACTACCCCTATCTCACCACGATCAACACCCTTGTGCCCGCGCTGATCGCCGGCAATTCGGTGGTGCTGAAACATGCGAGCCAGACGCTGTTGGTGGGCGAGCGTCTGGCCGAGGCCTTTCATGCGGCGGGTATCCCGGCAGACGTGTTTCAGAACGTGGTGCTGGACCATGCCACGACCGAGGCGCTGATCGGCGCGCGGTCGTTCGGGTTCATCAACTTCACCGGCTCGGTCGCGGGCGGGGCGGCGATCGAACGCGCGGCGGCGGGCACTTTCACCGGCCTT
>CALLZQ010000209.1 GCA_937858255.1 uncultured Tabrizicola sp. | reverse complement strand
CCACCCCCGACAGTCGCGCCGCCACCTCGGGCGTGCAGATCGGAAAGATCTCATCCCGCGCGATCAACTGCCCCGGCCCCTGACCATAGAACAGGCACAGATCGAACGGCGCGCGTTTGAGGTTCGGCGGCCCCTCCATCGCGGTGATCGAGACCGAGATCTCGGGCGCAAGCGCGCGCAACCCCGGCAAACGCGGCGAAAGCCACAGTTGCGCAATCGCCGGCAGGGTGGCGATATGCACGGTCTTGGGCGCCGCCTCATCGCGCAGGTGCCGCGAGGCCGCCGCCAAGGCATCAAAGGCCGCCACCATCTCGGGCAGCACCCGCGCCGCCAATGGTGTAAGCGCCACCCCCTTGGCCACGCGCGTGAACAGCGGCGCGCCAAGCGCCGCCTCCAGCGCCTTGACATGCGCCGTCACCGCCCCCGGCGTCACGCCAAGCTCCTCTGCCGCCGCCGCAAAGCCCCCCAGCCGCGCCGCCGCCTCAAAGGCGCGCAGGGCGGTCAGCGGCAGGTCTCGCGGGCGGGGTGGGGCGACAGGCATCTTAGCCTCAATATTTCTGACCCTAGAATTTCGCAAAACTGATTTGCGGACAAGGGCCCTATGCCGCCATCCTGCATCAAAAGGAGATCGCCATGCCCCATTCCGCCCCCCGCCCCTGGGTCCCGACCGAGGATTACATCCAGACCCTTGCCGCCCGCGCCGCTGCCCCCGCCGCCGAGGTCAATGCCCGGATCGAGGCGCTGATCGTCCAGAACCAGCAGATCCACGACCGCGACTGCTTTAACCTCAATCCCGCGACCAATGTGATGAACCCGCGTGCCGAGGCGGCGCTTGCCCGCGGCCTTGGCAGCCGCCCCAGCCTTGGCTATCCGGGTGACAAATACGAAATGGGCCTTGAGGCGATCGAAGAGATCGAGGTCATCGCCGCCGAACTGGCCTGTCAGGTTTTCCATGCGAAATATGCCGAGATCCGTGTCGGCTCGGGCGCCCTGGCCAATCTTTACGGCTTCATGGCGCTGACCCGGCCCGGCGATGCGATCATCGCCCCCCCCCCCGCCGTGGGTGGCCATGTCACCCATCACGCCGCCGGCTGCGCGGGTCTTTACGGGCTGACCACCCACGCCGCCCCGGTCAATGCCGATGGCTATACTGTCGATCTGGACGCGTTGCGCGACCTTGCCCGCCGGGTCAACCCGCGCCTGATCACCATTGGCGGCTCTCTGAACCTGTTCCCGCATCCGGTCGCCGAGGTCCGCGCCATCGCGGATGAGGTCGGCGCCAAGGTTCTGTTCGACGCCGCGCATCAATGCGGGATCATCGCCGGCAAGGCCTGGGATGACCCGCTGGGCCAGGGCGCGCATCTGATGACGATGAGCACCTATAAATCCTTGGGTGGTCCCGCAGTCGGGCTGATCGTCACCAATGACGCCGAGATCGCGCAACGGCTGGACCAGATCGCCTTCCCCGGCATGACGGCGAATTTCGATGCCGCGAAATCGGCGGCGCTCGCCATCACCCTGCTCGACTGGCGCGACTGCGGGCAAGACTACGCCGCGGCGATGATCGCGCTTTCCCGCGCGCTGGCCGAGGCCCTCGCGGCCGAGGGGCTGCCGGTCTTTGCCGCCGACCGGGGCATGACCCGCTCACACCAGTTCGCGATTGAGGCGGCGGGCTTTGGCGGTGGACAGGCGGCCTCCAAAACCCTGCGCCGCGCCGGTTTTCTGGCTTGTGGCATCGGATTGCCCATAGCCGAGGTGGCGGGCGATCTGAACGGGTTGCGCATCGGCACGCCCGAGCTGGTGCGGCGCGGTCTCACCCCCGCCGATGCCCCGGCCCTTGCGTCATTGATCGCCGAGGGGTTGCGCTCGAATGCGCCCGAGACGCTCGCCCCCCGCACCGCCGCATTGCGCCAGCGGTTTCAGGGGATGCATTATATCCTGCCGTGACTTGACCTTGGCCGCCGCATGGTCTTGGCTGCCCCGGCCAAACGGAAAGGACCCCCCATGCAGCAACGTCAACTCGGGGCGGGTGGCCCCATGGTCTCGGCCATCGGCCTCGGCGGCCTGTCGTTCGGCGGGCTGTTCGGCGCGACAACGCTGGATGAAAGCCTCTCCTGCCTCGATGCTGCGTGGGAGGCGGGGATCACCTTCCTCGATATCGCCAATATCTATGGCAATGGCCGGTCCGAAGAGGTGATCGGGCAATGGCTGGCCAGCCGCCCCCATCGCCCTGCCCTCGCCACCAAGGCCAGCATCGTGAATGGCCCCGAACGCCGCGTGGACAATTCGCGCGCCCATCTGCGCGCCGAACTCGAAGGGTCGCTAAGGCGCCTCGGGGTCGAGCGGGTCGATCTGTTCTACATGCATCGGCGCGAATTTTCCCGCCCCATCGAAGAGGTGGCCGAAACCATGGCCGAACTGGTGGCCGAGGGGAAAATCGGCGGCTATGGCCTGTCCGAGATCGCGCCGCACACCCTGCGCCGCGCCCATGCCGTACACCCGGTGACGGCGGTGCAGAATGAGTACAGCCTCTGGACCCGCCAGCCCGAGCTTGGCCTGATCCAGACCTGCGCCGAACTGGGCGTGGCCTTTGTCCCCTTCTCTCCCCTCGCCCGCGGGGTGTTTGGCATTCCGATGCTGACGCCCGACAGCCAAGACCTCGGCCCCTTCCGCAGCCAGATCCCACGGTTTTCGCCCGAGCATTGGCCTGCGAACCACCGCCGCCTCAGCGCCTTTCACACCCTCGCGGCCGAGATGGGTCACCACCCTTCGGCCCTCGCCCTCGCCTGGTGCCTCGCACAGGGGCCGCATCTGATCCCGATCCCCGGCACCCGCAGCGCCGATCACCTGCGCGCATGGGCCGGCGCCGATCGCATCAGCCTGACCGCCGCCGATCTGGCCGCCATCGAACGGGTGCTGCCCATCGGCTGGGCGCACGGCGATCGCTACAATGACGAGATGGCCGCCTCGGTCGAGCGTTACTGCTGACCGCCGGTCACTGTCTTCTGGTCACAGAGACCTTCGGGTTGCTGCCTTCACAGCCCGTGGCTCCGATCATACCCGTTGCGCCCCGGTCCCTGCCAGCCCAATGGCGGCGCCACGGGGCGAAACACCTCGACGAGCAGGGGATGACAGGCCGCCGTATCCGAGGAATGCTCGGACGAACAATCCCCGCCAGGACAGGCCGAAAGCGCCCCGAGCAGGTCGATCTCGGCAAAGAATTCCAGATAATCGCCGGGGCGTACCGGGCTCGCCTTCATGAAATACTGGCCCGTGTCGCGGGTAAAGCCGGTACACATGAACACATTCAGCACGTCATGGACATGCAACTCTGCCAATTGCGGCGATAACCCCGTCTGCGCCGCCAATGCGCGCGTCAGGTTGGAATGGCAGCAATGGTGGTACTGCCCGCCATGGCTCAGCAGGTTATGGGTATAGGGATCGCAGCGCGTGCCGATCACATCATGCACCGACCCGCCAAAACTGTCGAAGCCATACCAGTCCAGCGTATCCTCGGTGATCAGCGCCATGGGCCGCAGATGCGGCAGGTTCGACCACATCCTGTCCCCCGCGCTCAGATGCGTGCCATGCAACGCCCGGGTCTTGCCGGAAAAGAACCGCTCGCCCAGATCCGCCGCGTTCCACAGGTTCAGGTCGCCCACCTGCGGCCCCTCGACACTGGTGATGCGGAAAAAATGGCCCGCCGGCACCTCAAAGCAGCGCGCCTCGCGCGCCGGGACCAGCACCTCGGCAATCCGCGACCACCC
>CALLZQ010000208.1 GCA_937858255.1 uncultured Tabrizicola sp. | reverse complement strand
CTGCGGGTTCTCTACCTCTCTGCCGAGCAGTTCATGTATCGCTTTGTTCAGGCGCTGCGCGACAAGCAGATCATGGATTTCAAGGAATTGTTCCGTTCCGTCGATGTGCTGATGGTCGATGACGTGCAATTCATCGCCGGCAAGGACAGCACGCAGGAAGAATTCTTCCACACTTTCAACGCGTTGGTCGATCAGAACAAGCAGATCGTCATTTCCGCCGACCGCGCCCCGGGTGAGATCAAGGATCTCGAAGAGCGCATCAAGAGCCGCCTGCAATGCGGCCTTGTGGTCGATCTGCATCCCACCGATTACGAGCTGCGCCTTGGCATCCTTCAGGCCAAGGTCGAGCATTACCGCGCCCAGTATCGTGGCCTGACCCTTTCGTCGGGTGTTCTGGAATTCCTTGCCCATCGCATCACCACGAACGTCCGGGTTCTCGAAGGCGCGCTGATGCGGCTTTACGCCTTTGCCTCGCTGGTGGGGCGCGAGATTGACCTCGATCTGGTGCAAGAATGCCTGTCGGATATTCTGCGCACCTCGGAAAAGCGGCTGTCGATCGAAGAGATTCAGCGCAAGGTCGCCGAACATTACAATGTGCGCCTCTCTGACATGATCGGCCCCAAGCGGCTGCGCACCATCGCACGCCCTCGTCAGGTGGCGATGTATCTGTGCAAGCAACTGACCAGCCGTTCGCTGCCAGAGATCGGGCGTCGTTTTGGTGGCCGCGACCACACCACCATCATGCACGGAATCCGCAAGATTGATGAGCTGATGGCGGCAGACAGCCAGATGGCGGACGATATCCGGCTGCTCAAGCGCCTGCTGCAAAGCTGAGATTTGCAGCCTGTCTTACGGGTGGCGGAACCCTTGGCCACCTTGTGCATTTGTCTTGGTCCGGCCGGATCATTCGGCCGAAAGACCATGGGACATCGGCAATGCATGACCGGCTGACGGCGCCGAGCGGTAAGATCGACTTGTCGCGCGCAAAACTGTGCCTGATTCTGAACAACAAGGCCGGCAAGAAAGATGCCGCAGCGCAGGTTGACAGGATCAGCACCATTTTGGGGCCCAAGGTTGGCAATCTGACGCTGCGCCAGATCCGCGACGGGCGCGAAATTGCGCAGACGGCGCGTAACGCGGTTGCCGATGGCGCCGATATCGTGGCGGGGCTGGGGGGTGACGGCACTCAGGCGGCGATCGCGGGCGCCGTGGTCAACAGCGGTGCGGCGATGGCAGTGCTTCCGGGTGGAACCTTCAATTATTTTGCCCGCGAGCTGGGGCTTGAGACGCTCGACCAGGCGCTTGCCGCCGTCGTGGGCGGCACTGTCGTTGTCCGCGATGTCGGGCAGGTGAATGACCGCATCTTTCTGAACAATGCCAGCATCGGGCTTTACCCGCATATCCTGCGAAATCGAGAGGATGTCTATCGCCGCTGGGGCCGCAGCCGGATCGCCGCATATTGGTCGGTGCTGCTGGGTCTGCGCGACATGCGCCGCCCGATGCGCCTGACAGTCAACCTGCGCGGCGAAACACGTCATTTTGTGACGCCCATGGCCTTTGTCGCCCGCAGCGCCTTTCAGCTTGATACGCTTGGCCTGACCGGGGCCGAGGCGGTGCGGCAGGGTCAGTTCGCCCTGTTTGTGGCGCGCGGCCAATCGCGGATCGACATCGCCGCCGCCGCCTTGCGGCTGGCACTGGGATGGACCGCGCGGGGCACTGATTTCGACATGGTGCTGGCCGATGGCTTTCAGATAGAGACCGATGCCCGGCAAAAGCGGGTGGCCCTGGATGGAGAGCAGGACAAAATGGCGGTGCCGCTGCGCATGCAGGTGTTAAGCGGCGCGTTGCGGGTCTTTGCGCCTCAGGGATGGCAAGGGCAGGAGGGGCAGGGATGACCCGCCTTGTTCATCTGACCGACCTGCATTTCGGGGCCGAGCGGGCAGATCTGGTGCATCCCCTGACCGCAGCGATCCGCGCCACACAGCCCGCGCTGGTGGTCGTGACCGGTGATCTCAGCCATCGTGGACGGCCCGAACAGTTTGGTGCCGCGCTGGCTTTCCTGCGCGGATTGGGGGTGCCGTTCGTCACGGTGCCCGGTAACCACGATATACCGCTGTTCAACCTGCCGCTGCGGCTGACCGCCCCGTTTCGCAATTGGGGTCGCGTGATCGGCCCGCAGACTCAGGGGCCAACCGATGCCGGTCAGTTGCGCATCCTGACCGCGAATACCGCCGATCCTTGGCGCTGGCGGCGTGGCAACCTGCGGGAAAGCGATCTGCCACGCATCCTTCGCGCCCTTGCCCCTTCTTTGCCGGAGCGGGTGCCGATCCTTGCCTGTCATCATCCCCTGCGCGAACCGCCGGGGTTTGACCGGGGCGAGACGCGCGGGGCGCCGGCTGCCCTGCCCTCGCTGATCGCTGCCGGGGTCCAAATCGTGCTGACAGGGCATCTGCATCACTGGGAAATCGGTCTGGGCATTACCGCGACGACCCCCCAACCGCTGCTGATGCTGCAAAGCGGCACGGCGCTTTGCGCCCGGGAGGGTGAGACCGATCACGGTTTTGCCTTGCTGGAGTTCGGCCCAGGTCAGGTCGCGGTCACGCCACATATCGCCGATACGGCAAGCCCGCGGTTTCGCGCCCGTGACCGCCGGGTTTTTCTGCGCCAGGGGGGCGTTTGGCATTTGGCCGGCAGTTAAGCCCCGCCCTGCCCTTGACCTTGGCCATAATCCTGAACAATGTCGGCAAAACACTTGAAGACCGGCAAAAGCCGGGTAATGTCGGCGTCCCTGTTTGACCCGGCTGGGGGATATAGAATGAAGCTCTCGATCGAACGTGGCACGCTCTTGAAGGCGCTGTCCCAAGCACAATCCGTGGTAGAGCGTCGCAATACCATTCCGATCCTCGCCAATGTGCTGATCGAGGCAGAAGGCAATCAGGTCAGTTTCCGGGCCACCGATCTGGATATCGAGGTTGTTGACCGCGCACCGGCAACCGTCGAGCGGGCCGGTGCCACCACCGTTTCGGCGGTGATGCTGCATGAGATCGTGCGCAAATTGCCCGACGGGGCACTGGTCTCGCTGTCCGAGGATCCGGCCTCGGGGCGGCTGACGATCACGGCGGGGCGTTCGACCTTTAGCCTCGCGACGCTGCCGAAAGAAGATTTTCCGGTCATGGCCAGCTCGGAATATTCGTCGAATTTCTCGGCGCCGGCGCCGGTACTGCGCCGCCTGTTTGACAAGGCCAAATTTGCGATCTCGACCGAAGAGACCCGCTATTACCTGAACGGCGTCTATTTCCATGTCTCGACCGGAGAGGATGGGCCGGTGCTGCGGGCCGTTGCCACCGATGGCCACCGCCTTGCCCGGATCGACGCGCCCCTGCCGGATGAGGCCAAGGGGATGCCCGGCGTGATCGTGCCGCGCAAGACGGTCGGAGAGCTGCGCAAGTTGCTGGATGATGACGAGGCGACGATTGCCGTTTCGGTCAGCGAAACCAAGGTGCGTTTTGCCACGCCCGCGATCACCCTGACTTCAAAGGTGATCGACGGCACCTTCCCCGATTACACCCGCGTGATTCCGATGGGCAACAGCCGGCGGCTGGAAGTGGATGCCAGCGAGTTTGCCAAGGCGGTCGACCGTGTCGCCACGGTGTCGAGCGAACGTTCGCGCGCGGTGAAGATGAGCCTCGATGAGGATCGGCTGGTGCTGTCGGTGAACTCGCCTGACAGCGGGGCGGCCGAGGAGGAACTGGCCGTGGCCTATGGCGATGAGCGGCTGGAAATCGGCTTTAACGCCAAGTATCTGCTGGAAATCGCCAGCCAGGTGGACCGTGAGAACGCCGTGTTCCTGTTCAACTCATCGGGCGATCCGACCTTGATGCGCGAAGGCAATGACACCAGCGCCATCTATGTCGTGATGCCGATGCGGGTGTGACGCCCGACGCTGAACCTCGGGCGCGGGATGATCTGGGGCGCCGGGGGCCAGCCCCCGCGCGGTTTTCCGGGAAAACCGCTTCCCCCGGGATATTTCTGGACAGAAAATGGGCAGGGATGTGACGGGTCTGGCCATCACATCGTTGCAATTGTCGCATTTCCGCAGCCATCGGCTGACACGGATGGAATTCGATGGCCGGCCCGTGGCGATCCATGGCCCGAATGGCGTCGGCAAGACCAATGTGCTGGAGGCGATCAGCCTGCTTTCGCCGGGGCGGGGCATGCGGCGGGCAGCAGCGGGCGATCTACCCCGGCAACCCGAGGCGTTGGGCTGGCGCATCGCGGCGCGCCTGCGGGGCCTGATGGCGGACCATGACATCGAGACCGGTGCCGAGGGCGGCGAGGCGCGCAGCGTCCGCATTGATGCTAAGGCAGCGACACAGGCGATGTTGGGGCAGATTTGCCGGGTTCTGTGGCTGGTGCCCTCTATGGATCGGCTGTGGATCGAGACAGCCGAGGGGCGGCGGCGATTTCTTGACCGGATGGCACTGAGTTTTTTTCCTGAACATGGTGAGGCGGTGATTGCCTATGAAAAGGCGATGCGCGACCGGAACCGGCTGTTGAAGGATCAGGTTGAGGACGGCCGCTGGTATGGGGCGATCGAGGCACAGATGGCCGAGGCGGGGGCGCGGATCGATGATTTCCGGGCGCGGACAGTGACGCGGCTGATGGCAGCGCAAGAGGGGGCCGAGACGGCATTTCCCCGTGCCGATCTGGAGCTGATTGCCGGTGACGGGACCGGGCCGGATCTGGCGCGTTTGTGGTCAGAGGGGCGACGGCGCGACATGGCCGCGGGCCGCACCTTGATCGGGCCGCATCGTGCCGATCTGGGGGCGATCTTGGCCAGCAAGAGAGTGGCCGCCAGCCAATGTTCGACGGGCGAGCAAAAGGCATTGCTGATCAGTCTGATTCTTGCCAATGCCCGGGCGCTGGCCGCGGATCTGGGGCGGGCGCCGGTTGTCTTGCTGGGTGAGGGCGCCGCCC
>CALLZQ010000207.1 GCA_937858255.1 uncultured Tabrizicola sp. | reverse complement strand
GGCCCCAGACCGGAGCGGTTTCCCACCACAGGAAAGATAGGGGGGGCGGGCCCCCCCGCCCCCGGGGCGGGGGAAACCCCCGCCGCGCCCTGATCCGACAAAAAGATCAGGTGATGGCGCGGCATCGCCCAGAGGAACCCCGCCTCGATCATCCGCGCCAGCCTGCCGGTCAGGGGCCGGTGCCCGGGGCCAAAGGGCAGGCCGTGAAAGGTGATCGCCAGCGGCGGCATCGGCTGCCCCCGCAACCGCCGCCAGACCGCCAGCACCCGCAACAGCAGAACCGCCATCCGCGCATGGGCCCAGACCAGATCCGGCGCGGCCCTGTCGATCTCGGCCGCCATCCCCCGCAGCGCCCCGATTGCCCGCAGCAGCGAGAGCGAGGTTTGCAGCCCCGGCAGCTCGACATGCCGCCCGTCCAGGGCGGTGACGAAATCATAGCCGCCCCGGTTGCGATCAGACAGCACGGTGAACCGCGCGCGCGCGCCCATCGCCCGCATCAGTTGCGCCAGATAGGTGGGCACCCCCGACAGGCCGCCATCGCCGCCGATCAGCAGGATATGCGGGCGCGCATCGCCCTGCGGCGCCTCAGACCCGGCCAAGGCAGACCGCCCCCCAGAAGGACGCCGCTGCCCGCCAGCCACCCTGCCGGTAAACCCCGGCGCGGCGCATCAGCGCCAGCCGTTCGGGCAAACCCGCCTGCCGCGCCGCGATGAAATCGGCCAGACGGCGGCGGTTTTCCGGGGTCAGCCGCGCCTCGATCTGCGTCAGGGCCGTCAGGTTCTGGCCGATGCGCCGGCCATAGGTGCCACGCATCACCCCGCGCCGGACCGCCACTGCCGCGCGGAACCCCTCACCCTGCCCCAGCACATTGCCCCCGTGCTGACGGTAGAGCAGGCCGGGGCGCGGATCATGGATCACCCGGCCGCCCGCGCCGCTGATCAACAGATACAGCCACCAGTCGTGAAAGGGCACCTCCGCCGCCGCCTCTGCCGTCTCGCGCGCCAGATCCAGCGCGGCTGCATTGAGGACGATGGTATTGCCCGGCGCCACATTCTCGACCAGCGCATTGGCAAAGCCATAGGGGCCGGGATAGGCGCGCGACAGCCGCCGGCGGCCTTCTCCGGCCTCCGGCTCAGCAGCGGGCCACCAGTTGATCCGCCGGCTGCAATAGAGCGCGGGCTGCCCCGCCGGCACCTCGGCCAAGGCGGCCAGCGCCCGGGCCAGCTTGTCCGGGAACCAGACATCATCCTGATCGGCCAATGCCACCGGCCCCGAAAGCCCCGGCCGGGCCAGCAGCGACAGGAAATTGGCGACAAAGCCCCGGCCCGGGCCAGAGACAACCTCGGCCGGAGCGGTGCGGGCGAAATCCTCCAGCAGGGCCCGGCTGTCATCGGCCGAGCCGTCATCGCTGGCGATCAGGCGCCAGTCGCAGCCCTGTTGCGCGCGGAAACTGGCCAGTTGCGCCGGCAATGCCCCGGCGCCATTGCGGACCGCCATCAGGATGGTCACGCCCGGCGCGCTCACTCGCCCGCCCGGCCCTGCGCCAGCAACCCCGCCAGATAGCGCCCGTAATCGTTCTTGGCATATTGCGCCGCCAGCCGCTCCAGTTCCGCCCGGCCCAGCCAGCCGTTTTCATAGGCGATCTCTTCGGGGCAGCCGACCTGCAAGCCCTGCCGCTTTTCCAGCGTGCGGACGAAATTGCCGGCATCGAGCAGGCTGGAATGGGTGCCGGTATCCAGCCAGGCATACCCGCGGCGCATGCGATGACCCTGCAATCCCCCCCCGCCCAGATGGCTTTCCAGGAGGTCGGTGATCTCCAGCTCGCCCCGGGCCGAGGGCGTGACCTGCCGCGCCCGCTCGGGCGCGCGCCCGTCAAGGAAATAGAGCCCGGTCACGGCATAGTTCGAGGCGGGTTTCACCGGCTTCTCGATGATCGAGACCACCTGCCCGCCCTCATTGAACCCCACCACGCCATAGCGTTCGGGATCCGAGACCTGATAGCCAAAGACCGTGCCGCCCGTATCCTGCGCATCGGCCGCCGCCAGCATCCGGGTCAGGCCCTGCCCGAAAAAGATGTTGTCGCCCAGCACCATGGCCGAAGGCGCCCCGGCCAGGAAATCCTCGGCCAGAAGATAGGCCTGCGCCAGCCCGTCGGGCGAGGGCTGGGTGATGAAGGTAAAGCTCAGGCCCCACTGGCGGCCATCGCCCAACAGGCGGCGGAACTGATCCTGATCCTGCGGGGTGGTGATGATGGCAATCTCGCGGATGCCGGCCAGCATCAGCACCGAGAGCGGGTAATAGATCATCGGCTTGTCGTAGACCGGCAAAAGCTGTTTCGACAGGCCGATGGTGATCGGATAGAGCCGTGTGCCCGAGCCGCCGGCCAGAATGATGCCCTTGCGCCCCGAGGCGGTGGTCTTGGTCATGAAATCGCTCCCAGTTCCTGAAGGGCCGCGCGGACGCCGGGGCGCCAGTCGGGCCGGGAAAGGCCAAAGGTTGAAAGGCTGGTACAATCCATCCGGCTGTTGGCCGGGCGCCGCGCCGGGGTGGGATAGGCGCTGGTCGGAATATCCTCGATCCGGCAGGCCAGACCGGCCTGATCCATGATCGCCCGGGCAAAATCCGCCCAGGAGACATCGGGGGCGCCGGCGAAATGATAGGTGCCGGCCTTGCCCGGATCGGCGGTCAGCGCGGCGGCAATGCGCAGGCAGGCGGCGGCCAGATCGCGCGCCGGGGTGGGGCCGCCGATCTGATCGGCGACGACGTTCAGATGCGCGCGCTCACGCCCCAGCCGCAGCATGGTTTTCAGGAAATTCGCGCCATGGGCAGAAAACACCCAAGAGGTGCGCAGGATCGCATGGGGGCCGCCCGCGGCGCGGATCGCCACCTCGCCGGCCAGCTTGGACCGGCCATAGGCGCCCAGCGGCGCGGTGGGGGCCTCCGGCGCAAAGGCGGCTGTGCCCGCGCCGTCAAAGACGTAATCGGTCGAGACATGCACCAGCGGAATGCCCAGATCGGCACAGGCCCGGGCCATGGCGCCGGGGGCCGCGCCATTGATCACGGTTGCCGCGGCCTCTTCGGTTTCCGCCTTGTCCACGGCGGTCCAGGCGGCGGCATTGATCACCGCCTCGGGGCGGTGCGCCCTGATCGCCGCCGCGCAGGCGGCGGGGTCGGACAGATCGGCCTCGGCCCGGCCCAGATAGATCGCCTCTGGCGCCGCGCGGCGCAATTCGCAGGCCAATTGCCCCGAGGTGCCAAAGACCAGAAGGCTCATGCCTTGACCCCCAGCCGCTGGCCGACACCATGGCGGGCCTGAAGCGGGCGCCACCAGGCCTCATTGTCCAGATACCAGGCGACGGTGCGCGCCAGCCCCTCTTCGACCGTCACCGATGGCCGCCAGCCCAGTTCGGCGCGGATGCGGGCAGGGTCAATCGCATAGCGCGCATCATGGCCGGGGCGGTCGGTGACAAAGGTGATCTGATCGGCATAGGACCCGGCCGCCTTGGGCCGCTGCCGGTCCAGAATGGCGCAAAGCGTTTTCACCAGCTCCAGATTGGTCCGCTCATTCTCGCCGCCGATATTGTAGCTGCGCCCCACCTGCCCCTTTTGCACCACCAGCAACAGCGCATCGGCATGATCCTCGACATAGAGCCAGTCGCGGATGTTCGACCCGTCGCCATAGATCGGCAGCGGCTTGCCGGCCAGCGCATTGAGGATGATCACCGGGATCAGCTTTTCGGGAAAGTGATAGGGCCCGTAATTGTTCGAGCAATTGGTCAGGACCACCGGCAGGCCATAGGTCTCATGCCAGGCGCGCACCAGATGGTCACTGGCCGCCTTGGAGGCCGAATAGGGGCTGCGCGGATCATAGGGGGTGGTTTCGGTGAATTTCACCGCCGGATCGGCGGGCAGGCTGCCAAAGACCTCATCGGTCGAGATATGGTGAAAGCGGAAATCCGCAGGTTTGCCCCTGCGCGTCCAATTGGCGCGCGCGGCCTCGAGCATGTTGTAGGTGCCGGTGATATTGGTCTCGACGAAATCGCCCGGCCCGTCGATGGAACGGTCGACATGGCTTTCGGCGGCCAGATGCATCACCGCATCGGGGTCATGGGCGGCAAAAATCCGGTCCAGCGCGGCGCGGTCGCGGATATCGGCCTGTTCAAAGACATAGCCCGGGGCATCGGCCACCGAGGCCACGTTTTCCAGACAGGCGGCATAGGTCAGCGCATCCAGATTGACGACACTGTGGCCGTCGCGGATCGCCTGCCGCACCACGGCCGAGCCGATGAACCCCGCCCCGCCCGTCACCAGAAGTTTCATGCCCGTTCCTCGCTTGCTGCAAACCGTCTTGGGTCCAATGTGCTGCCCTGTGCCATAACCGGGGCGGGGCGATCAATCCGCGCCGAAAATATCGCGGGTAAAGATCTTGGCCTCGACATCGGCCAGTTCCGGGGCGCGGCGGTTGGCGATGATCACATCGCATTCGGCCTTGAACCGCGCCAGATCGCGCTCGACCGGCGAGTTGAAGAAGTGATCGCCGGCCAGTTGCGGCTCGAACACCGTGACCGGGATGCCCTTGGCCTTGACCCGCTTCATGATGCCCTGAATGGCGCTGTCGCGGAAATTGTCCGACCCCGCCTTCATCACCAGCCGGTAGATCCCCACCCGGCGCGGGCGCCGTTCCAGAATGCGCTCGGCGATGAAATCCTTGCGGGTCGAATTGGCCTCGACGATGGCGCGGATCAGGTTCTGCGGCACCGCATCGTAATTGGCCAGAAGCTGCTTGGTATCCTTGGGCAGGCAATAGCCGCCATAGCCGAAAGAGGGGTTGTTGTAATGGCTGCCGATGCGCGGATCGAGGCCGACGCCCTGAATGATCTGGCGGCTGTCGATGCCATGGGCCAGCGCATAGCTGTCGAGTTCGTTGAAGAAGGCAACCCGCATCGCCAGATAGGTATTGGCAAAGAGCTTGATCGCCTCGGCCTCGCGCGGGCCGGTCAGCAGGACCGCGGTCCCGGGGTCGAGCGAGGCCTCTTTCAGCAGCCCGGCAAATTGTTCGGCCGCATCGCCCCGCCCGCCGACCACGATGCGCGAAGGATGCAGGTTGTCATGAAGTGCCCGCCCCTCGCGCAGGAATTCCGGCGAGAACAGGATGCGGTCGGTGCCCAGCCGGGCGTTCAGCGCCTCGGTAAAGCCGACGGGAATGGTGGATTTGATGACGATATGCGCGCGCGGGGCCAGGGTCAGCGCCGCCTCGGCCACCTCTTCGACCGAGGTGGTGTCAAAGCGGTTGCTGCGCGGGTCATAAGAGGTGGGGGTACAGATGACGACCAGTTCCGCCCCGGCCATCGCCTCGGCCGGCTCGGTGGTCGCGGTCAGGTCAAGCCCGCCCTGCGCCAGCCGGGCAGTGATCTCGGCATCTTCGATCGGCGATTTGCCGGCCCCCAGCATCGCCACCCGGCCCGGGTCGATATCCAGCGCCCGAACCGAATGGCGCTGCGCCAGCAGAACCGCCATCGACAGGCCGACATAGCCCAGACCCGCCACCATGATCTTCATTTTCGATCCGCTCTCTGACCCTTGCTGTTGCGGCATCCGGCCCTCTCTGGGTGGTGATCCTCTGGCCTATTTCCGCGTCTTGCTGCGGATCTTGCGCAGGGGCTCGGTCAGCCGGTAGCTGCGCGAGCGGTGGATGCGGCCGATCTCGGCCTCAAGGAATTCGGCCTGCCGGGTGCGGTCATCCAGCGCCTGCCGGGCCGCCTCGGCCTCGGCCTGCAACCGGCCGATATCGCCGGTCAGCGCCTCGATCCGGCCCGAGAACTGCCGGGCCCGGTCATAATAGCCCTCAAGCTCTTCGCGCGCGCCCTCGACCTGTTCGATCTGCGACATCAGATCGGCCCGCTCGGCCTGCAAGGCCTCGAGCTGGCTGTGATGGCCGGCCAGCGCCTGCCCGGTCTGGAACACCTGTTCGCGCAATTGCCCGATCATCTGGCTGAATTCCGCCTCGGCCTGCCCCCGCGCCTCGCGGGTCTCAAGGCGGCTGGCCCTGAGCACGGCCTCAAGCCGGGATTGTACGTCGATGTCAGCGCGGATCTGTTCGCGCAGCAGCCTGATCTCGGCCTGAAGGGCGCCGCGGTCCGCCTTTGCCTCGGACAGGGCGGCCTCCAGACCGCCGGCGGTCTCGCTGTCAGCATGGATCTGTTCGCGCAGCAGCCCGATCTCGGCCTGCAGGGCGCCACGGTCCGCTTTCGCCTCGGACAAAGCCGTCTCGAGACCGGTAGCGGTCTCGCTGCGGGACCGGATCTGTTCGCGCAACAGCTTGATCTCGGCCTGCTGGGCGCTGCGTATGTTCTTTAGCTCGGACAGGGCGGTTTCCAGACCGGCCACCACCTCGGCATCCGCGCGGATCTGCTCGCGCAGTAACCCGGCCTCGGCCTGCAGATTGTCATGCGCGCCCTTGGCCTCCGACAGGGCGGTCTCCAGACCGGCCATCATCTCACTATCCGCGCGGATCTGCTCGCGCAGCAACCCGACCTCGGCCTGCAGGCTGTCGCGGATCCCCTCGGCATCCGAGAGGCGCGCTTGCGCCTTGGTCAGGGCGGCCTGGGCTGTGGCTGCGGCCTCATCGGCCAGACGGATCTGATTGTGCAAGAGCCGCGCCTCTGACTCATGACGCGCCTCGGCGGCGGTCAGGGCGGTACGGGCCGTGGCCGCCTCGGTCTCAGCCTGCCTCTGCGCCGCGCGCCGCGCATCATAGGCCATCAGGGCCTGTTCGGGATCGGGGGCGTCGCCGGCCCCTGTCAACAGGGCACTGGCGGCCAATTCATCGGCCAGCGCCTGCGCCGCCACATCGCGGGCCAGCGTATCACGGGCGATCATCACCAGCACCGGATCGGCAGGGGCAACGCCGCCTGCCGCCCTATCCCCGGCAAGGGACAGCCCCAACACCTCGGCCACCGGCGCCGGATCGACCTCCAGCGCCCCGGCAAAGACCAGCCGGACCTGCCGCCGCCGCGTCCGCAGCAAGGCCATCACCGGCCGCAGCCCCTGCCGCCACGCGGCGACCGCGCCGGCCGGCGCCGCCCCCGCCGCCAGCGATTGTGCCACCCAGACCGCCGGGGCCGGACAGATCAGAACCAGCCGTGCCCCCGGCATCGCGGCCAGCCCCGCCTCGGCCGCCGCCAGATCGGCCACAGGCTGCCCCGCGGGCAGCAGCGCCGCCGCGGCGGGAACCGCCTCGGGCGCGGGCAGGCACAGGATCAGGGGCAAGGGGGCGGGCGTTGGTCCATCCGTCATCAGGGAAGGTCTCGTTCTTCTTCTTTTCTCAGGTCCGGTACGGACAGCAGCCTTGTGAACATGTGAAAAATCATCAAATCCGATCCAGAAGCCGTCACGCCCCTGTCGTCCTATAGCCGCTTGGACAGAGGATGTCAGCCTCCGATCAGCAGCGCGGCGGCTCAGCCCTCGAGAAGGCTGCGATGATGGCGCCAAAGCAGCATCAGCCCCAGCAAAAGCGTGACACTCGCCACCCCGGTGACCAGCGTCAGGCTGATATAATCCGCCCGATAGGCCCCGTAGAATCCCGCCCGCGTCACCCCCACCACATGCAAAAGCGGGTTGTACCACAAGAGATCCTGGGCAAAGCGCGGCATCGAGTCATAGGTGAAGAAGATGCCCGAGATGATGAACAGCGGCCGGGTGGCGATCTGCCAGCTACGCTCCCAGACCGGATAGGCGGTCATCAGATAACAGTTCAGCGTGCCGATCCCGATGCCAAGGAAAGCCGCCAGCGAAAATCCCAGCAGGATCACCGGCAGGTCAAGATCCGCCCGCGCCTCGAAGATCACGATAATGCCGAAGAACACGATATAGGCGACCATCAGATGGGTCAGCACGTTCAGCAAAAACCGCGCGATCAGCGCATCAAGGAAAGTCACCGCCGGATAGGCCAGAAGCGGGCGCGAGAAGTTCACCGAGGTCGCCATCTTGTTGGCGACATCGTTGAACAGCATGAA
The DNA here is from genome assembly GCA_937858255.1 of uncultured Tabrizicola sp. GTDB lineage: Bacteria > Pseudomonadota > Alphaproteobacteria > Rhodobacterales > Rhodobacteraceae > Pseudotabrizicola. Next base: position 10,281 of record CALLZQ010000207.1, on the reverse strand, counting down.
GGGCAGAAAGCCCGTCGCATAGAACAGCGGAAAGCTGTTGCCGATGGGCGGGGCATGGAACACCACCGAAAAGCCCAGGGAAAACATCGCCAGCGCCGCCACCGGTTCCAGCACCGCCCAGAGATAACCCCCCGGCGAGCGGCCATAAGAGGTGGCCATCTCGCGCAGCATCAGCGCCACGATGGTGCGCAGGCTGCGAAAACGCCGGGCGCGCAGCCCGTCCTGATCGAGGGGCGGCGCAGCGGCGGAAAGAGGCGGGGCAGAGGGCGGCATCGGGCCTGCGCGGGGCTTGCGGAAAACAGGCGCTAGACCTAGCACCGGCCCTGCGGTAAGAAAAGCCTGCTGGTGAATTGACGCCGAAAACATTCAGTCCCGCGGATCGTCGTGACCAAATTTCAGGGAAAATCCACACAAAGACCCGTGCTGAAGGCCGTGGGCACTTCGCCGCAGGATGAGGCCGCCTCTCTGCCCGAGGCGCCGGATCCGGGTGAAGCGCCGCCCGCGCCGGCAAGCGGGACGATGATCCCCACCGCAGCACCCCCCGGGGGCCCGCCCGCCGCGACCGGCGCGGCAACCGGTCCAGACCCCGACGCCCCCGCCGCCGAACCGGCGGGCGAGATGCGCCGGGCCGGCACCCTGTCGCCCTCGGCGGCGCTGCGTCCCGGCACGGCGGCCGCGCTGGCGGGCTTTCAGCGCGCGCCGGCGCGGCCCGGCAGCGGCACCGCCCCGGGAACCATGGCGGCAAACAAGCCTGCGGCCGGGCCGGAACAGACACAAAAGACAGGTCAGCCCATGGGTCAGCCACAACCGGCGGCACAGCCGCATCCCTTTCCCGTACCGGGCGTGCCCCCCTCACCCACCCCCCCTGCCGCCGCCAAGGGCCCGCCGCTGGCCACGGCCGCCACGGTGCGCCCGCGCCATCGCGGCATCATGATCAGCTTTATCGCCCTTGTGCTGGTGCCCGTGTTGGCCAGCGCCATCTATCTCTGGGTGATCGCGCAGGACGAATATGCCTCGACCGTGGGCTTTTCCGTGCGCACGCAGGAAGTGTCCTCTTCACTCGACCTGCTGGGCGGGATCACCCGGCTCTCGGGCGGGGGATCATCGGACAGCGATATCCTTTACGACTATATCCACAGTCAGGAACTGGTCGAGGCGCTGGATGCCGAGATCGACCTGCGCGCGATCTATGCCAAGGCCTGGCCCGCCGATCCGGTCTTTGCCTTCGATCCCTCGGGTTCGGTCGAGGATCTGGTCGATCACTGGAAGAGCAAGGTCAAGATCACCTATGATTCCAGCTCGCGGCTGATGACGCTGCGGGTGCTGGCCTTCAGTCGCGAAGAAGCGACAGTGGTGGCCGAAAAGATCCTCGAACACAGCACCGACAAGATCAACGCCCTCTCTGCCGAGGCGCGCGAGGATGCGACCCGCTATGCCCGGATCGAGATGGAACGCGCGCTCGACCGGCTGAAAGATGCGCGCGAGGCGATGACCAGCTTCCGCATGCGCACCCGGGTGGTCGATCCGGTGGCCGACCTTCAGGGCCAGATGGGCATCATCAACAGCCTTCAGGCGCAACTGGCCGAAAGCTATGTCGAGCTGGATCTCTTGCGCAGTTCCGGCAATGCCGGCGATCCGCGCATCACCCAGATCGAGCAGCGCATCGAGGTGATCAAGAACCGCATGGAGGAAGAACGCCGCAAGTTCAATGAGGGCGATCAGGCCCCCGGGGGCGAGGATTATGCCACCATGGTCGCCGAATTCGAGCGGCTGAGCGTGGACCGCGAATTCGCCGAACAGGCCTATCGGGTGGCGCTGGCGGCCTTTGACGCAGCCCAGGCCGAGGCGCAGCGCAAGTCGCGCTATCTGGCCGCCCATATCCGCCCGACTCTGGCCGAGGAATCCGAATATCCCCAGCGTGGCACGCTGATCGGGCTGACCGGGTTCTTCCTGTTGATGGCCTGGGCGATCGGGGTCCTGATCTTCTACAGCATCCGCGACCGGCGCTGAGGGGCGGGCCCCGCGATGATCCGGCTGGAAAACCTCAGCAAGGTCTATACGCTCGACGGCATGCGCCAGACCGTCGCGGATCAGATCAATGTCGAGTTCCCCACCGGGGTCTCGGTGGGCCTGTTCGGGCGCAACGGCGCCGGCAAATCGACGCTGCTGCGCATCATCGCCGGCACCATCAAGCCAAGCGCGGGCCGGGTGATCACCGATGGCACCATCTCATGGCCGGTCGGCTTTGCCGGCAGCTTTCACGGCGATCTGACCGGGGCGCAGAACACCCGCTTCATCGCCCGGGTCTACGGGGTCGAGACCGATGCGCTGGTGGCCTTTGTCGAGGATTTCGCCGAACTCGGCCATCATTTCCACCTGCCCTTCCGCAGCTATTCCTCGGGGATGCGCTCGCGCCTTGCCTTTGGCGTCAGCATGGGCATCCGCTTTGACACCTATCTGGTCGATGAAGTGACCAGCGTCGGCGATGCCGCCTTTCAGAAGAAAAGCGAAGAGGTGTTCAACCGCCGCATGAAGGACAGCGGCGCCATCGTGGTCTCGCATTCCATGGGGCTGATGCGGCGGCTCTGCACCATGGGGATGGTGCTGGAAAAGGGTGAGCTGATCGTGTTCGACAATATCGAACATGCCATCCGCCGCCACCTGAACAACATGAGCGTCTGACCCAAGGTCAGGCCACCGGCCACGGCGTCTTCCCCGGCAGGGCCGGCCAAGGGGGCTCGATGCCCCCGCGGCCGGCGCCCCGTTGCGGTCGCCGCTTTCAGGTCCCTCAGGCGGTAAAGACCGTCATCTCCATCAGCTCCGACATCAGCCGGCGCAATTCCTGCCGGCCTTCGGGCACCGGCAGATCGGGCAGCGCCCCGGGCGCGACCGGCACCATGAAGCCCTCGCCCAGCGTCGCGCGCAGCGCCTCGGCCGAATGGCGGCTGCCGACATGGGCCGCCACCGCCGCCGATTGCGCCGCGATCCAGGGCGCGTCGATCCCGCGGATCAGCGCCGCCAGTTGCTCGGCATCGGCCCAGACCGGCGTGCCTTCGGGGCAGAGATCGGCCAGTGACAATGCCGGATGCAGATAGTTCTGATGCGCCATCACCGGCAGCCCCGCCACCATGGCCGAGACCAGCGCCCCCGCCTCGGGCCAGGGGAAGCCCTGCAGGAACAGGCTCGCCCCCGCCGCACGCAGATCGGCGCCGATGTCGCGGCTTTCGGGCAGATGCACAAAGGCCTCGGGCGACATGTCCTGCCGGATCAGTTCCTTGCGGATACGGTTCAGCATCGCCTCGGACAGGGGACCGGCATGGATATGGCGATGCGCCCCCGATTTCAGCAGCACCGGCACCATCAGATGCAGGCCGAAATCGTAATGCCCCTCGAACCGCCCGGGCACCAGCGCGCCGGTGGCGGTGACCAGCCCCGTCCCCTCGGGCAGCGGCTCGGGCGCCGCCGCGGCGGGCAACAGCCGCGGCAGATGGATCGCCTCGCGCCGCGGCGCCAGCTTGTGGAACCAGGCCAGATCATAGGGCCGGCGCAGCACATAGCCATCCAGCGCATAGGAGTGGCAGCCCGGCAGATAGCCGGTGGTATAGGCGGCGATCAGATGGATCCGCGGCGCATGTTCGCGCCGCAGCCCGGCGGCGATCACCACATCATTGCGCGCCGGCAGCGCCAGAATGCGCGAGGGTTTCAGCCGCGTGATATGCCAGATCAGCCAGGCGGTCTTGTCCACCAGCGTGTGATCGGTGTTCAGCAGCAATTCGACCTCGGGGCCGACCCGCTCCTGAATATCGGGCATGGTCGCCAGCAATTCGGTCGACAGCACCACCACCCGGCGCTGACCGCGCCAGATCTCGATCGCCTCTTGCGTGGCCTCCCACATGCCGTCGCGATCCTCGGCCATGCCCGAGACGAGGAGGACCACCGGCCCGGCCTCGGCCTCGGCCGGATCGGCGGCCACCGGCAGGATCTTTTGCGCCGCCGCGATCCGCCCACCGATATGGGCGCAGTGCCAGTCGATCTCGGGGCTGGTGATGCGGCGCGACCGGCTGGCGCGGCTCAGATTGCGGTCATAGGCCACGGCGCTGAGAAAGCGGAAGACCAGCCGCAGCGCCTCTTCATACTGATCGGCGGCGGTCAGGGCCGAAAGCTGAGTCTCAAGGTCGAGCAGGCTCGAGACCCGCGAGATCTCGGTCACCCGGCTGCGCGGGGCATTCATCACCTGATCGGGATAGAGCGAGATCGGCCGCAGCGAGGCCGGCGCATAGGCGGCAATCTCGGCCAGACGCTCGGCCAGATATTCGGCGGCCCTGGCCTCGCCCAGCCCGTTCAGATAGCCATGTTCGGACAGGCGGTCATAAAGGTGATTCAACAGCTTGCGCCGCCCCGGCCAGTTAAGCCCGGTCCAGATGCCGCCCCGGTGATCGTCATAGACCGACATGGTCTGCGGCAGGTAATAGATCCCCCCCCGCTGCGGCATGAACCAAAAGGCGGATGGTATCGCCGGTCACTTCGCGCAGGATCTGAGGCACCACCACCTTGCCGCTGGCCGGATCGTAAAAGCTGTTGCGGAACAGCATGGCGCTGGTGTGGAAATAGGCCCCGCTGGTCAGCAGGTCCTCCAGATTAAGCACCGGCTTTACCGGATCCTGCTGGGGGTGAAAGCTCTCGCTGCCGTCCTCGGCGGCGCGCAGGATGGCACGGTGCCCCACCCCGGCCAGAGAGCCATGGGTTTCGAGCAGGGCCATCTGCTTGCGCAACTTATCCGGGTCGACCCAGAAGTCATCGGCATCAAGCACATGGTAGAACCGCCCCCGCGCCGCCTCGATCGCCGCGACAAAGGCCAGACCATCGCCCAGATTGGTCTCGGAACGGACCACCCGAAACTCGGTCCCGGGACGGCCGGCGGCCTCGACTTCCTGACGGGCCAGATCGGCACTGCCATCGCTTGAGGCATCGTCCATCACGATGATCTCCAGCGGCTGGTCGATCGTCTGGGCAAGGACAGAACGAATGGCACGGCGAATGAACGTTGCCTCATTCCGACAAAGGACCAGGATGCTGATGGCGGGACGTGGTTGGGACATTGAGGTCTTTCGCTGTTATGAAACGCGCAGTCGGGTCAACATTGCAGGATTTATCGGGGATCAGGCCGCCGGCGCAACCTCTTCGGCCTGGAGATAGTCGGCAAGCTCGGCATGGCAGGCCTCGGCCAGCCGCTGACGCTCGGCTAGGATGAGGGCGGGGTCGCGCAGCAGCGCCAGCAGGTCATGGGCACTGTCACGCCAGGCTTCGGCGGTGACCAGATCGGGGGTAAAGGCCGCAATCCGCGCCGCCGCCACATCGGGGGCAGAGAAACAGGTGTTCAGCATCGCCTCGGGCCGGATCAGATCCAAGAGCCGGTGGCCGGCATCGGCCACCACCACCGGAATCGCCCCGACAGCCATGGCGTCAAAGGGTTTTTCGGTGATGTAATGCGATTGCAGGGTGTTTTCATAGGCGGCGCAGAGGCGCACCCGGCCATAGAGCCGCGCCAGCTTGTCCAGATGCCAGTCGGGCAGATCCTGCCGGCGCGGGCCGGATCCGGGCCAGCCCTGCCCCAGCCGCAAGATGCCGCCGCGCCCTGCCACTTCCGGTGTCAGCGCCGCCACCCGGCTGCGATAGCGGCTGAGCCCGGCCACGCCCTCGACCGGCCAGGTCACGGCATATTCCGCGCTGTCGCGGTTCTCGGCGACAAAGGCCGCCTGCACGGGCGCCGCCTGCCAATGCGCCAAGAGCGCCCGGGGCGTCAGCGCGGCAAAGCCCGCCATCAGCATCGCCTGCCGCGCGGCATAACGCTCGTCGCTGAGGAGGAACCACGGCAGATGCTGAAAGCGGAAGATGGCGGAATTCACATGGTTCAGACTGCGATAGGGCAGGTTCAGCCCGCCGCCACAATCCAGCAGACGGTCGCGCGCCGCCAGATCGCCGCTCCACAGGCTGTCCCAGAGCGGTTCTTCCGACAGGACCACCAGACGCGGGCGGCGGCCCGCCTGCCGCAGCCCGGCCAGCATCGCGCGGTTGTCTTCCAGATCGCGGTTCCAGCCGGTGACGATCAGATCGGCCTCTTCGGCACGCTCGACCAGCGTGATCTTGCCCTGAAGATGGCGGCGCAACGGCGCATAGGACAGCGGCGTGTGCTGCCCGCGCGGGCCAAGCAGATAGAGGCGCAGCGCCGCCGCCGCCCGCCCGCCCGTCCGCGGCGCACGCATTGGCAGCAGATCGCGGCTGCGCAAGAGATCAAGGATCTCGTCAAAACGAGTCATGGCCAGCGGGTCATCGGCCAGCGTGTTGCGCGCCAGCCCGATCAGCCGCCAGGCGGCGGCCGAAGCCGGGCCGGGGGCCAGCACCAGATCATGGCCCTCGCCCGCCAGAAGGTCGCAGCCCGCCTGTTGCAGCACCAGTTGTGCCTCGGCCCGGCTCAGTTCCGTGCGCCCGGCAAGGCGGCGGATCAGCGGCGCCAGCAGGCTGTGGCCCGCCCCCTCGGCAGGGGCGGTCTCGGGGCGTTCCTCCGGGCGGGTCAGCCCGGCCAGACAGAGCAGCAGATCCTGCACCCGGTCCGCTGCGCCATAGGCCAGATGCAGCGCCGCCCCGGCGCGCTGCATCGCCGCAATGGCCCCGGCATCGCCCGCCAGTGCCTCAAGCCGCGCCGCCAGCCCGGCCTGCGCCGCCTCGCTGCCGTCATGGATCACCGCCGCCGCCTGCCAGAGCGCGGCCTCACCCGGCAAAAGTGGGCCGTTCAGATCGAGGACGGGGATCAGCCCCGCCGCCAGCGCCGCCCAGACCGCCGGGCGGTTGCCGCCTGCGGCGCAAAAGGCAAAGAGCCCCCCCGGCCCCTCGCCCGCCGGGGCGGGCGTGCCGGGCGCGGGCAGCGCCGGAAAGGGATGCAGGCGGATCTGCGGCGCGGCGGGCAGCCGGTCCGCGCCCGGCATCGTGCCGGTCCAGAACAGATCGGTCACCCCCGCCTCGACCAGCCGGGGCAGATGCGCGGGCAGTTGCGGATGGGTGCAGAGCGTGACCGCCGCCGCCCCGCGCGGACGCCGGGCCGGCTGGGCACGCAGCGCGCTGCGCAACAAGGGCGCCTCCAGCGCCTCGGGGCTGGCCAGGCTGTCGATCCAGGCCGACCAGGGGAACCCCAGATAGACCGGCAGGCCGCGCGGATCCGCGGCCGCCAGCGGCCCCGCCGCCAACAGCGCCCTCAGCGCCCCCTGTTCCTGCCAATCCTCGGCGCGCCAGCCGCGCGGCGTCTCGAGAATACCGCTGTGCCGCCCGGTCGCGGGTTCAGCACTGCCCATCGGCCTGCCGGTCTCGGATCTCTCGCGCGTCATGACACTCCCTTCCAGCCTGTCAGCGGCGCTTGCGCAGCCAGCCGAGGAAGGCCGCATCGGGCGAGCGCAGCCGGGGCCGGCCGCTGCGCTGCCAGAGCGCGGTCCATTCCGCGGTCAGCGCATAGACATCCCAGCCGGGCATCAGCGCGCGCGCCGTCTCGATCGTCGCCGGACGTAACGGCGGCCCGTCCCCCGGCACCAGCACCGCATCGCGGCGTCTGACACAGAGAATGTCGCCCGGCTCTTCGGTCAGGCTGTACTCAGGCAGATGATCGCTTGCAACCATATTGCGGATCATCTTGCGAAACACCCGCAGGGGGCTGGCCGAACCCGACTTGAGGCAGAGCGTCTCGATGGAAATCCGCCATTCCGCCTGATGGCCGCAATGTTTGCGCGCCAGTTCGTAGATCCGCCGCTCCAGCGGTTTGCGCAGGCGGAAATAATCGCGGCTGAGCGTCAGCACCGCCTTGGACAGGACCGCGCTGTACAGCCAGTCCGACAGCGTGACCAGCACCTGCACCATCCGCCCGCCCCGGCTGCGCCGCACGATCTGCCAGCTCTCGATCAGGCCAAAGCCGGTGGTCACCTCGCGCCCGCCTGTCGCAATATTGGTGGTGATGCGGGTGCCGGCCAGCCGTTCAAAGGCATCGCGCAACCGCTGATAACCATCGCCGCTGGTCTCGCGGTTGGTGGCCACCAACAGATCATGCGCCGTCAGTTGCAGGGTGCGTCCGATGGCCCGCCCGGCATTCAGCGCCGCCATCAGCTGGCTGATGCAATAGATCAGGATGTCCTTGTCAAACAGCGTGGCCAACCCCCGCACCGAAGGCGTGACGGTGATCGACACACCATTATGGCCATAGTGCAGCACCCGCAGATCGGGCCGGGTCGAGAGAGAGAACAGCGGATGTTCCATCGAGGCCATATCGGCCTTGGGCAGCGCATCGAGAATGTCACAGAGAAAGAAATCGCCCTGCGGATGACGCTCGGGCAACAGCGCCGGCATCGCGCCGGGGCGCCCCTGCGGCCCCGGCACAGTCATGTCAGCACTTCCGGCATGATCGGTTTCGGCATCTGCTCTGCGGTCTGGCGCCTGTCGCCCCGCCCGCAAGGCACTGCAAGCCATGGGGAAAGGTTCGTGGTTTCAATTACGCAACTATAGACAGCCGCGCCAAGCCGCGTCCAGTCCGCCGGGCCAAACCGCCTGCCCGGCAGCCGCGCCCGATCGTGGGTTCAGAGTCGCAACTTCGGGGAAACGGAATCGCCTGATCGTGGGTTCAGAGTCGCAGAGGGAAAGACCTGGCGTGTTTTCTTGTTTTATTTCAAATAGATGGATTTTTGTGGGTTCTCTGTAACTAATCTATTAACTCAGATTAACTTCAGAGAGCGGCAAAATCCGCGCAAAGTCTGAAAGAAGGCACTCCGGCGGATACCCTGGAATAGGCTAAGAAAAACAGGGGTTTGCGATTTAATGTTGCACATAATGATTGATGTTTGAGTATATATGCTACATCCTGAAAATAACGCCACGCCGTAACCGCCCCACCCGAATCGACAGATGCCCCCAGCCCCCCTTCCCCCGATCCGGCTCGACAGTGCCGCCGCCGCCAGACTGGCCGGGCTTTGCGCCCTGCCGGGCGGGAGGGATCTCTCGAACAGGGCCGCGCCGCCCCGGCTGTTCTCGACCTGGGAAATCGCCCGCTACCTGATCCCGATGGCGCCGGGCCATCTGCGCCGGGTGCTGGCGGCACGGCCCGATCTGCCGCAGGGCCAGCCCGAGGGCGGCGGCACCGTGCGCTGGTTCACCCTGGCCGAAGTGGACATGCTGCGCGCCCATTTCGCCCGCAGCGGATCGGCCGCCAAAGCCTATGCCCCCTATCGCCCGCCGGGGGCCCGCGCCCGTATCCTGACCCTTGCCAACGCCCGGACGGGCAGCGGCAAGACGACGACGGCCCTGCATATGGCACTGGCGGCGCGGCTGGAGGGCTACCGCGTCCTGGTGATCGACCTTGACCCGCAGGCCCGGCTCAGCGCCGCGCTGGGGCAGAGCGCGGGCGATGAATGGGAAACTGCCCTGCCGCTCTTTGCCCGCCAGCAGGCAAGGGCGTTGCAGGCCGAGAACCGTCAGCGCGTCGGGCGGGGCGAGGATCCGGTGCCGCTCGATGCGATGCTGGACCGGGCGCTGGGGCTCGACCCGGCGGGGCTGATCCGTCCGGGGGGCTGGCCCGGGCTGGGGGTGATCCCGGCCGGGCTCGATCTGGCCCGGGCCGAGATGCTGATGCCCCAGTGGCAACAGCGGCTGCGCGGCTGGCGGGGCTGGCAGGCGCTGCGGCTGGCGCTGGCCGAGATGCTGGCCCCGGGCGAGGCGGCGCCCTGGGATCTGGTGGTGATCGACACGCCCCCCGGTTTCGGCGCCCTGACGCTGGCGGCGGTGGCGGCGGCCGATCTCTTGCTGGTGCCGCTGGCCGCGACCGAGGCCGATCTGGAGGGCACGGGGCGGTTCTTCGGCCTGCTGCACCGGGCCTTCGAGACGATCGAGGCGCGCGAAACGCTGGCCGCCCGCGCCCTTGGCCAGCCCGCCGCCGATCTGGCCTGGCCCGAGATGCGCTGTCTCTTGACCGGGGTGGCGCCGGCGCCGCAGGGGCTGATCGCCAGCCGGATCGAGGCGGCCTTGGGGCCGGCGATGCTGCCGGTGCGGCAGGAATTCGCGGCGCTGATTGCCGCCGGCGGGGGCGCCACGATCTATGGCACCGATTACCGCGACATCGGCCGCGACGGCTGGAGCCGGGCGCGTGAGAGTTTTGACGCCAGCTATGCCGCGATCCGCGACATCTTTTGCACCCGGTGGCGGCAAGAGTCCGCCGAGGGCTGAACGCGCGGCGCTTGCATGATGGGCCATTCT
>CALLZQ010000206.1 GCA_937858255.1 uncultured Tabrizicola sp. | reverse complement strand
CTGTGCCCCCAGCCGCATCATCAGCACCTGACATTCCGGGTCGCCAAAGCGGCAGTTGTATTCGACCAGCCGCGAGCGGCCATCCTTGATCATCAGCCCGGCGTAAAGCACCCCCTGATAGGGCGTGCCGCGCCGCGCCATCTCACGAATGGTCGGCAAGACGATTTCCTCCATCGCCTGCTGCTGGATTGCGTCCGTCAGCACCGGCGCCGGCGAATAGGCGCCCATGCCGCCGGTATTCGGGCCGGTATCGCCATCGCCCACCCGCTTGTGATCCTGCGCGGTGCCGATGGGCAGGGCATTCTCGCCATCAGCGAGGATGAAGAAGTTGGCCTTTTCCCCCCCCATGAATTCCTCGATCACCACCTCGGCGCCCGCCGCGCCAAAGGCACCGCCAAAGATCTCGTCGATCCCGGCAAGCGCCTCGTCCAGCGTCATGCCCATGATCACGCCCTTGCCGGCGGCCAGCCCATCGGCCTTGATCACCAGCGGCGCACCCATCCGGGTGACATAGGCACGGGCAGCCTCGGCAGTGTCAAACCGGGCGTAACCGGCGGTCGCCGCCGCCCAGGCATCGCAGATTTCCTTGGTGAATGCCGTGGGGGCCTCCAGCCCTGCCGCCGCTGCCGAAGGGCCAAAGGTCAGGATCCCCGCGCCCCGCGTCGCATCGGCGACGCCTGCGGCCAAGGGCGCCTCTGGCCCGACGATCACGAAATCAATCGCGTTCTCGCCGCAGAACTCGACCACCGCCGCACCATCGAGGATGTCGATCTCGGCCAGTTCTGCCAGTTCGGCGATCCCGGCATTGCCCGGCGCCACCAGCAGACGGTCGCATTTCGGGTTCTGCTTTACCGCCCAGGCCAGCGCATGTTCGCGCCCGCCGCTGCCCAGGATCAGGATGTTCATCGCGCGCTCCGCTTGGCTTTTGGTCAGCCGCGTTCTAGGGTGCAAGACCGCCGGTGACAAGCCGCCAGCGCAGCGCCCACCCGGAGACGAGGAACGATGCTCGCGACCCTTCTGATTGCCCTGATCGCCCTGCTGCACCTCTATATTCTGGTGCTGGAGATGTTCCTGTGGGAGCATCCGATGGGCCGCCGTGCCTTTGGCCTGACG
>CALLZQ010000205.1 GCA_937858255.1 uncultured Tabrizicola sp. | reverse complement strand
TTGCACTTTTCAAACCCTCGCGCGAAAGCGTGGTATTCGTCGCCACGATGGCGTCAAGTCCGGCACCCAGCGCGACCTCGGCAATCTCGGCCAGTTCTTCGCCCGTCAGATCGGGCGCGATCTTGAGGAAGATCGGGATGCGCCGGGCCAGCCCCTCGCGCGTTTCCATGACCCTGGCCAAGAGGGCGGACAGAGCCTCGGCGCCTTGCAGGTCGCGCAATTTCTCGGTGTTGGGGCTGGAGACATTGACCGTGGCAAAATCGACATGCGGGCCGCAGGCCGCCAGCACATGCGCGAAATCGGCGGAACGGTCGGGCGAGGTCTTGTTGGCGCCAAGGTTCAGACCGATGGGTAACTCGCGCGGACGGCGGGCCAGACGCGCGGCAATCGCCTGCATCCCCTCATTGTTAAAGCCAAAGCGGTTGATGGCGGCGCGATCCTCGGTCAGGCGAAACAGCCGCGGGCGCGGATTGCCGGGCTGGGGCAGGGGCGTCGCGGCGCCCACCTCGAGAAAGCCAAAACCCGCCCGCGCCAGCGGCATCAGCGCGGTCGCATTCTTGTCAAACCCCGCCGCCAACCCCACCGGATTGGCCAGATCAAGACCGGCCACCTGCGTTCGCAGCCGGGGCGAGGTCACGACCCCCGGCAGGGGCACCAGCCCGGCATTCAGCGCGCGGATCGACAGCCCATGCGCGGTTTCAGGGTCAAGGCGGTGCAGGGCAAAGAGGCCTGCGCGTTCGATCGGGTTCAAAATACCCCCTCGGGGAAGATATGGCCGGTGGCGCCCAGCGGCAGGGATTTGTCCCAGACCACTTCCTCCAGCCGCAGATTGCGGTAGAGATGCGGAAACAGCGCGCCGCCGCGCGACGGCTCCCATTTCAGCGCCGGCCCCAGATGCGCCGCGTTGAAGGCCACCAGCACCAGATCGCTTTCGGTCGCGAACCATTTGGCCGCGGTTTCCGCCACTTGCGCCGCCGTCGAGAAATGCACAAAGCCATCGGCAAGATCCACCGGGGCGCCGGCAGTCTCGCCCGCGGCCTTGAACGCATCCCATTCGGGGCGACGGAAAATCTTGTAGATCAGCATGGCGCCTTCCATGCACAAGGCGCGGGCTTTGGTCAATGGCCCTGCGTTGTCACGGGGCTGTTCCACGCGCGCGGCACGTTGCCGCGCCTCTGGCCGTTTGACATTGCCCCGGGCACGGAGTCACGCTGCCGCCATAACCAACAAGGGAGACTTTCGTGATGAATCACCGTTTGATGGGCACCGCCGCATTGCTGGCGATCCTGGCCGGGGTGCCGGCGGTTGCCGAAGAGATCAAGCTGACCCTGCTTGGCGTCGGCGATGTCTATAACTATGCCGAAAGCAAGGGGCGCGGCGGTTTCGCCCGTCTGAATGCGGTGGCGCGGGCTGAACGCGCAGCCAACCCCAACACGCTTTATGTCTTTAACGGCGACATGCTGTCGCCCTCACTTCAATCGGGGTTCGACAAGGGGCAGAACACCATCGACTTCACCAATCTGGTGCCCTTTGACATCGCCGTGCCGGGCAACCATGAGTTCGACTTTGGGCCCGAGAACTTCATGGAAAAGATGAAGGCCTCTAACTACCCTTGGGCCGCGATCAACATCACCAATGCCGATGGCAGCCCGATTGAGGGCCTTGGCGGTGTGATGGTCAAAGAGGTGGCGGGGCTGAAGGTCGCGCTGGTGCCGGTGGCGCAGGATACCTCGCCCGAGGTGTCCTCGACCGGCGATCTGAAATTCCTGCCGACCGTTGAGGGCGGGATCGCCGCGGCCAAGAAGGCGCGCGAGGATGGTGCCGATCTGGTGGTGGGCGTTGTCCAGACCAATATGGAAAACGACCGCAAGCTGATGGCGAGCCATGCCTTTGACGTGATCCTGTCGGGCGATGACCATTCTTACGCCACCGCCTATGACGGCGTGACGGCCTATGTCGAGACCAGCGTAGATGGCCAGCTCTTGAACCCTGTTGATCTGATGGTTTCGGTTGAGGAAAAGGATGGCAAGCGCACGGTCAAGTGGACCCCGTCGTTCCGGTTCATCGACACCGCGACGGTCACGCCCGACCCGGAAAGCCAGGCGCTGACGGATAAATATACCGCCGAACTGGATGCCAAGCTGAATGTCGAGATCGGCAGCAGCGAGGGCGCGCTCGACAGCCGCCGCAACATGGTGCGGGCTGAGGAAACCACCATGGGCAACCTGATCGCCGATGCGATGCGCGCCCAGACCGGCGCTGAGATCGCCATCATGAATGGCGGCGGCATCCGCGGCGACCGGACGTATGACGCGGGCGCCAAGCTGACGCGCCGTGACATCCTGACCGAACTGCCCTTTGGCAACACCACCGTCGTGACCGAGATCCCGGGCAGCCAGGTTCTGGCGGCGCTGGAAAATGGCGTCAGCCAGGTTGAGAAAGGGGCGGGCCGCTTCCCGCAGGTCTCGGGCCTGACCTTCACGCTCGACCCTTCGGC
>CALLZQ010000204.1 GCA_937858255.1 uncultured Tabrizicola sp. | reverse complement strand
AGGGGTGATCCTGGCCGCAGAGATGGAGATGGCACGGCTGAATGACCCCGCGCTGATGCTGGGCGAAGCCTGGGCCGGCTGCATCGCCTCGATGGCGCGCCCGCTGGGTCCGGCCTCGACCGCGCTGCGGGGACGGGCCACGGCAATGACCGATGTTACCGGCTTTGGGCTGGCGGGGCATCTGTGGGAAATGCTGGGCAAGGGCCGTCTGTCGGCACAACTGTCGCTGGATGCGGTGCCAGTGCTGCCCGGCGCCCTTGATCTGGTGTCGCAGGGCGTTGCCTCGACGCTGATGCCGGCCAATCGGGCGGCCCTCGACTGGCATATCGAGGGCGACAGCGCCGGCCATCGCGCGGCGCTGCTGTTCGATCCGCAGACCTGCGGCGGTTTGCTGGCCACCCTGCCCCCCGCCTTTGCCGAAGAAACCCACGCACAGTGGCGCGCCGCGGGGGGTGGGGTCTGGGTCATCGGGCGGATTGAGGCCGCAGGCCCGGGCGGCGGGACCATTCGCCTGACCTGAGTGCCGAAAAGGGCCGGGCGGCCCTGCTCACGCCGCCATGACATTCGCGTGAGCGGCTGTGCCCAAGGTGACAAGGTCACTTCCGCGACACAACGTCCCCCCTATACTCGGGCCACCTATTCAACCAACAGGGGACCAGGAAATGAAGTTTCTTACCAAGGGATTGATTGCCGGGCTGGTGCTTGTCGCCGGCGTTGCCGTCGCCAAAGAGGGTGTGCAGGATCCGACCGTCAAGGCGCGGCAGGAATTGATGGGAACCATTGGCATGAACACCAAGGCTCTGGGCGACATGGCAGGCGGCAAGGCCGATTTCGACGCTGCCAAGGCGCAGGCTGCCAAAGAGGCGATCATGGCGGCCTCGGCCGAGATCGGCGCCAAGTTCGAGCCGCAGGCCAGCGACCCGGTCTCGGAGGCCAAGCCCGAGATCTGGACCAACTGGGATGATTTCGTGGCCAAGGCCGGCGCCCTGAACGCCGCCGCCACCGCGCTGGATGCCTCGAGCCTCGACAGCGTCAAGGCGGGCATGGGTGCCATCGGCGGCGCCTGCAAGGATTGCCACAGCACCTACCGCCTGTAAGGAACCCCCCCTTGCGGCAAAGGCCCCCGGAAGTACCCGGGGGCCTTTGTCATGGGTTGATCAGCCGCAGTAAACCCGGGTGATCCGATCCGCCTCGTTCAGGTCGATGTTCAGGCGCGACGGGTTGTAATCCATCGTCACCGCGGTTCCCGGCGGAATGACCCGGGTACCCGCGGGCAATTCCAGCGGGGCAATGACCGGGCCCTTTTGCCCCACAAGATACTGAAGCGGGCCGGCGCCGCAGGCATCTGCCGAAGGCGGCAGGGGATCGACCGGCGCCGTCTGCGGCACGCAGGCCGCAGCAAGGCCCAAGGCAGACAGGCAAAGCATCGCCCGCAACGGGCGTTTGGAAAAAGCGAGAGTCAACAAAACCTCCTGGCGGACTAGCCGCAGAACATGCGCAGGATTTGACCTGCACCATCCACCTGTACATTCAGCCGGTCCGGCATCAAGTCCCGCGTCAGCCCTTGCTCGGGCCAAAGCACACGCAACTGCCCCTTCAGGCGGATCTCTGCCAATTCCGTGAAATGGCTGCCGGTCAGCGGGGCCAAGGCCGCGGCCTCGCAGCCCTGCTCTCCCCGTTCAGCCAGCAAGGCCGGCGGCAGCACCGCCGGGCCGGGTCGCGCCCCGATGCCAAAGCCCGAGCAACCCGCGACCGACAAGGGCAGAACCAGCACAATCGTAACAAAATTCTGGAAATTCAGAAGGCTCAAGAGGGCTCGCTTGGGGAAATCCGGCAGGGTCGGGCCATCCTAGACGCGCGCATGCCCCGGCGGCAAGCCACCACTGCGCCGCAAGGGGGCGGAAAAAGCCGCCTGCCTGTCGCATCACGGCTTGCCTCGGGGCGCGGTTTCGCCCAGCCTGCCGCCAGTTCAGGATCAGGGAGGGATAACCCATGCGCACCCGCGCCGCCGTAGCCGTTGCCGCCGGAAAGCCGCTTGAAATCATGGAGGTGAACCTTGACGACCCCAAAGAGGGCGAGGTTCTGATCGAAATCAAGGCCACCGGCATCTGCCATACCGATGAATTCACCCTGTCGGGCGCCGACCCCGAGGGGATTTTTCCGGCCATTCTGGGTCATGAAGGCGCAGGCGTGGTGGTAAAGTGCGGCCCCGGGGTGAAATCGCTGAAACCGGGCGATCACGTGATCCCGCTTTATACCCCGGAATGCCGAGAGTGCCCGTCCTGCCTGTCGCGCAAGACCAACCTCTGCACCGCGATCCGCGCGACGCAGGGGCAAGGTTTGATGCCTGACGGCACCACGCGCTTCTCGATGCTGGATGGCACGCCGATCTATCACTACATGGGCTGCTCGACCTTTGCCAATCACACGGTCATGCCGGAAATCGCGCTGGCCAAGGTGCGCGAGGACGCGCCCTTTGACAAGATTTGCTACATCGGTTGCGGGGTTACGACCGGGATTGGCGCCGTGCTGAACACCGCACAGGTCGAGATCGGCGCCAAGGCGGCGGTCTTTGGCCTTGGCGGTATTGGTCTCAACGTGATCCAGGGCCTCAAGATGGCCGGGGCCGACATGATCATCGGCGTTGACCTGAACAACGACAAGAAGGAATGGGGCGAGCGGTTTGGCATGACCCATTTCGTGAACCCGAAAGAGATCGAAGGCTCGGTCGTCAACCATATCGTCGAGATGACCAAGACGCCTTTCGACAAGATCGGCGGGGTGGATTACTCGTTCGACTGCACCGGCAACGTAAAGGTCATGCGCGACGCGCTGGAATGCACCCATCGCGGCTGGGGCCAGTCGATCATCATCG
>CALLZQ010000203.1 GCA_937858255.1 uncultured Tabrizicola sp. | reverse complement strand
TCGGGTTATCTTCGGCCTGCCGGTGAATGCGGTTCAGCATCAGCTTGCGCGACTCGGCCAGGCGGTCGAAGACCATCGAGCCTGACTGCCCGACCGGTGCCAACTGCGCCGGATCGCCGAACAGCACCAATGTCGGGAAGATCTCACGCAGGTCATCGAACTGGCGTTCATCCAGCATGCTGCTCTCATCCACCAGCCCGACATCCAGCGGCTCTTCGCGCCGTTTCCAGCCCTGAATGAAGTCCGAGCCCCGCAGCCCGGCCGCCGCCAGCGCCCCCGGAATCGAGGCAACCTGCTGAAAGAAAGCCAGCGCCCGGTCAAGCGCCAGATCGGCCAGCCCCTCGACCACCGGGCGCGTGCCCTCGCCATTGGCGGTCAGCCATTCGGCGATCCGCTCATATTGCGGGTCATAACCCGGGGTATAGAGGATGCGATGGATGGTCGTGGCCGGCACCCCGCGCATCCGCAGGACCCTGGCCGCCTTGTTGGTCGGTGCCAGCACCGCCAGCGTGCGGCGGTCCTTGCGGCGACGGCCTTCGTAATCGCCGGAAATCACCTCGAGCCCGGCACTCACCAGCGCCTTGGTCAGTTCGGCCAACAGCAGCGTCTTGCCTGACCCCGCCTTGCCCATCACCGCCATCACCGCATTCTTCCCCTCGGCCGGCGGCAACAGGGCACCATCGTCAATGTCGATCCCGGCGCCACGGAGCATTTCGGCCAGGCTGTCATGCGCCTGTGCCTGATCGGCAGAGAGTTGCGGGGCGGTTGAAGGCAGGCGCGTCATGGCCGGCACCATAGGGCCAAGCCCCGCCGCCTGCCAGTGCCAAACCCTGACAAACCACCGGCCAAGCGCCCAGGCGTGTTGTCAGTTCGGGCGCCCCTTTGGCGCGCCGCCGGGCGGTGTGCCACCCTCTTCGGCCTGCGCCACCTCGACCCGGGCCACCCGCAGCGCCTCTTCTGCCTTGGCCGCTGTGGCGGCCAGACCGTTCTTCAGGGCATAAGAGCGCAAATCCTCCAGCACCTCAAAGATCCATTCGTGACGCATGGCAACCTGACATTAACCAACCTTTTCCAATCTAGCCTCGCCCTGGGGGAGAGAGTACCCGCCGTTTGCGCAACGAACCGTTTTCGTTCTGGCAGCAATCCCCGGGCAGCAAGAAACCGCCGGCAGGTTTCCCCACCGGCGGCGAAAGCACAACAAGCCTGTTCGGATCAGTCCTTGCGGCTGGCCTCAAGCGTATCCTCAAAGGTGCGCAGCCCGGTGCGGGGTGCCTGCACCAGAACCGCCATATTTCCCGGCTTGTGCTGGTTCTTCCACATCTTTGTATGCGACTTGGGAATGTCGGCCCAGGGAAACACCTCGGACATACAGGGATCCAGCCGACGCTCGCACATCAGCTTGTTCGCCGCAGCCGCCTGCTTCAGATGGGCAAAGTGGCTGCCCTGCAAGCGCTTTTGATGCATCCACATATAGCGCACGTCAAAGGTGCAGTTAAAGCCAGAGGTGCCGGCACAGATCACCACCATGCCACCCTTCTTCACCACCAGAGACGAGACAGGGAAGGTCGCCTCGCCCGGATGTTCGAACACCATATCGACATTCACGCCCTTGCCGGTGATGTCCCAGATCGCCTTGCCGAACTTGCGGGCCTCTTTCAGCCAGTCATTGTATTCCGGGCTGTTCACCTTGGGCAGCTGCCCCCAGCATTTGAAGTCATTGCGGTTGATCACACCCTTGGCGCCCATCGACATCACGAAATCGCGCTTGCTTTCGTCGCTGATCACACCAATCGCATTGGCCCCGGCGGTATTGGCCAACTGGATTGCATAAGACCCAAGCCCGCCCGAGGCGCCCCAGACCAGCACGTTCTGGCCGGGTTTCAGGTCATGCGGCTCGTGCCCGAAGAGCATCCGGTAAGCGGTGGCCAGCGTCAGCGTGTAGCAGGCGCTTTCCTCCCAGGTCAGATGTTTGGGCCGCGGCATCAGTTGCTGGGCCTGCACCCGGGTAAACTGCGCGAAAGAGCCATCGTGGGTCTCATAGCCCCAGATCCGCTGGGTGGGCGAGAACATCGGATCGCCGCCGTTGCATTCCTCGTCGTCGCCATCGTCCTGATTGCAGTGGATCACCACCTCATCGCCGACTTTCCAGCGCTTGACCTTGTCGCCCACCGCCCAGACGATGCCCGAGGCATCCGAGCCGGCGATGTGATAGGGCTGCTTGTGGCCGTCAAACGGGCTGATCGGCACGCCAAGACCGGCCCAGACCCCGTTGTAATTGACACCCGCCGCCATCACCAGCACCAGCACCTCATGGCTGTCGATCGCCCAGGTATCGACCACTTCCTGCTGCATCGCCACTTCCGGCTCGCCATGACGCTCGCGCCGGATCGCCCAGGCGTACATCTGCTTGGGCACATGGCCCAGGGGCGGCATCTCGCCGATTTCGTAAAGGTCCTTCTTGGGCGCGTCGTAAGCCGCGATTGCGCTTTGCGTGTCCAGAGCCATGTGGGCCTCCATCCGGGGTCTGATCTTGCCGCGCCGCAGAATCGGCGCGTTCATAGCCCCTGACTAAAGGCGGCTACGCAACATTGCAATAGGATGAAGGTCTATTTTGTAATTTTATGTCTGCGGCGTTGCAGCATTGTGCGAATCTGCCGCCATCCCCAACCGCTGCCAGACCGGGGCCGCATAAAAGGCCAAGAGTTCGCCACTCTCGGCAAGCGGTTGGCCCGCCTGATCGACCAAGCCGCGCTCACGCAGCAATGCCAGCCCCTCGGCCCTTGCCGCCTCAAGACCACCGGGCGGCAATTTCAGCACCGCTCCCGCCGCTTGCAGCCGCGCCGTCAGCGCGTCAAGCGTCACGCCCCCCGTCAGGGATGCCGCCATCAAGGGCACCGACAGCACCGGCACCACCGCCTCGACATCCCCCATCAGCCGGGCCGCAAAGCCCTCCAGATCGCCCCCACCCGCCCGCCATGCCGCCAGCGAAAGCGGCGCGCCAAAGCCGGCGGCAGCCGTCCCGAACAGGAACTTGCGCCCGCCCGCGCGCCGCAAGGCAATGCGCAGCGCCTCCCACAGCACTTTCCACAGCCGGGGACGAAAGCGCCGCCTCCCCGTCTTGGCGGCACGCAAGAGCAACCCATCTTCCAGCACCCGGTCATAGGCCAAGCCCACCGGGATAAAGATCACATCCCGCCCCCCCGGCGCCCAGCCCGCCCAGATATAGGACAACAGCCCCAGCCGCGCCGACCCGACCCGCCCATCCAGCGACAGGCCGCCCTCAGGAAACACGGCCTGCACCGCCCCCTCTTGCACCGCCATCTGCACATAGCGCG
>CALLZQ010000202.1 GCA_937858255.1 uncultured Tabrizicola sp. | reverse complement strand
TCGCGCAGGTCATGGCGGGCTATTCCCTGGGCGGCGCCGACCTTCTCCGCCGCGCCATGGGGAAAAAGATCGCCGAGGAAATGGCCAAGGAACGCCCGAAATTCATCGAAGGCGCCAAGGCCACCCATAATATTGATGCGAAAAAGGCTGGTGAGGTTTTCGACCTGCTGGAAAAATTCGCCAATTACGGCTTTAACAAATCCCACGCCGCCGCCTATGCGGTCGTCAGTTATCAGACCGGCTGGCTGAAAGCGAACCACCCCGTCGAATTCATGGCCGGGGTGATGAACTGCGATATCCACCTGACCGACAAACTCGCCGTCTACAAACGCGAGCTTGACAAGCTGGGGATTGAAACTGTTCCGCCCTGCGTCAACCGTTCCCTCGCCACCTTTGATGTCAAGGACGGCAAGGTCGTCTACGCGCTGGGCGCGCTGAAAAACGTCGGCGTCGAGGCGATGCGCGCGATTGTTGAAGCGCGCCGCTCTGAAAACGGGGGCGAAAAACCGTTCAAGACCCTGTTCGACGTGGCCCGCCGGGTCGATCTGAAAAAGGTCGGCAAGCGCCCCTTGGAAATGCTGGCCCGCGCCGGGGCCTTCGATCAACTCGACAGCAACCGAGCCCGCGTATTCGAGGCGCTGGATGCGCTGGTTGCCTATTCCGCCGCGATCCATGAAGCGCAGTCCTCAAATCAGGTCAGCCTGTTCGGCGAGGCGGGCGCCGACATTCCCGAGCCGCGCCTGCCCTTCCGCGATGACTGGCTGCCGATGGAACGGCTGGCGCATGAACATCAGGCCGTCGGCTTTTATCTGACCGGCCACCCGCTCGACGATTACATGGGCGCGCTGCGCAAAAAGGGGGTCAAGACCCTGACCGAGGTCACCCAGATGGTGCAGAACGGCCCGCAGGTGACGAAACTCGCAGGTTCCGTCTCATCGAAACAGGAACGCAAGAGTGCCAAGGGAAACCGTTTCGCCTTTGTGCAACTCTCTGATCCCACCGGCCTTTATGAGGTGACGGTTTTCTCTGACGTGCTGGAGGCGGCGCGGGATCATCTGGAGCCGGGCCGCAACGTGGTCTTGGCGGTCAAGGCCGATCCCGATGGCGATGGCGTGAAACTCTTGGCCAACGGGGTTCAGCCCATCGACGCCGTGGCGGCCGAGGCGACGGCAAGCGATCTGAAAATCCATCTCGATGGCCCCGAGGCCCTTGCCCCGCTGGCCACCCTGCTGGACGGGATGCAGGGCCGTAACCGGGCCGATATTTTCCTCTGCCTGCTCTGCGAGGACGGGCAAGAGGTCGAATTGAAATTGCCGCGCCCCTATCCGGTAACGCCCCAGATCAAAGGCGCGATCAAGGCGATGCGCGGCGTCGCCATGGTCGAGGAAATCTAGACCGCGCGCCCCGAATGCCCCCGGCCCGGAAAGGACCGCCCGATGCAAGACAGCCCCTTCCTCCCCGGTGTGCCGGCCGAGGCCGTGACCGCCGCCCTGCGTCGCAGCCCCGGCAATGAGCTGGCCAGCGGTAAATTCGCCAGCCCGGAAAGCTCGGCCGCTCTTGCAGCCAATGCCTTTGGCTGGTTCCTGACCCGCCCCGAGGCGCTGCCGCCCCTGCCCGGTGTGCCGATGGGCCAGCCCCAAGAGGTCGAGATTGAGGCGGAAATGCACTTCCCCTGGCGCGGCGGGCGCCACCCCTGGCTGGATGCGGCCCTGACGACGGCAACGACGCTGGTCGGGGTCGAGAGCAAACGCTATGAGCCCTTTCGCCCCGGCAAATTGGTGGAGTTCTCCGAGGCGTTCGACCGCGACTGGGGGGCCGGGATGGCACCCTTTGACCGGCTGCGCCGCGCGCTGATGACGGGGCAGGGCGGCTATCGCAGCCTTGACGCCGCGCAACTGGTCAAACATGCCTTCGCCCTGCATCATCAGGCGCAAAAGCGCGGGCGGGGCGCGGTGCTGGTCTACCTCTATGCCGAACCGTCACAATGGGCCTCGGGCAAGCCGGTTGATCCCGCACGCCTGAACCTCCACCG
The DNA here is from genome assembly GCA_937858255.1 of uncultured Tabrizicola sp. GTDB lineage: Bacteria > Pseudomonadota > Alphaproteobacteria > Rhodobacterales > Rhodobacteraceae > Pseudotabrizicola. The sequence continues at coordinate 4,691 of CALLZQ010000202.1, read as the reverse complement.
TGAGGAAGTCGCCCGCTTTGCAAAGGCCGTCCACGGCGCCAGCGTCACCTTTGCGCCCCTCACCTGGGCGGGCCTGCTCGCCCAATGGCAAACCGACCCGGCCCTCGCCACCCATGCAGCGGAAATCGCGCGCCGCTTTGGTCCGCTCTGACCCCGCCCCTCACCTGTTGATGAATATCCCGGGGGCCAGCGTCTTGGCCCGCCAAAACGCGAAAAGGGGGCAGCGCCCCCTTTCCTTTTGCCGAACACAGGGCCAAGGCCCTATTCGCCGTGATAGCTGACCGTCTTGATGTCATCGCCCGGCGCCGATTTTTGCCGCCGCACGATAAGCTTGTTCAGGGCGTTCACATAGGCCTTCGTGCTGGCCACAATCGTATCGGTATCGGCCGAAGCGCCGGTGACAATCCGCCCGTCTTCTTGCAGCCGCACCGAGACGGTGGCCTGCGCATCTGTGCCCTCGGTCACGGCATGCACCTGATAGAGTTCCAGCCGGGCATGATGCGGGAACAGCATCTTGACGCAGTTGAAGGCCGCATCCACCGGGCCGTCGCCCGTGGCATCAATCGAATGATCCACCCCGTCGATGGTCAGAGTCAGCTCGGCCTCTTGCGGGCCATCGGTGCCGCAGATCACCCGCAGACGTTTGACCTGCATGTAATCATGCTCTTCATTCGTCGCCTGATCGGCGACCAAGGCGATCAGGTCGTCGTCGTAGACTTCCTTCTTGCGGTCGGCGAGCGCCTTGAACCGTACGAAGACATCGTTCAACTGGTTGTCCGCCAGATCATAGCCCAGCTCTTTCAGCTTGGCCCGCAGTGCGGCGCGGCCCGAATGCTTGCCCATGGTGATGTTCTTCTGGACCAGACCGATATCTTCGGGCCGCATGATCTCAAAGGTCTCGACATTCTTCAGCACGCCATCCTGATGGATGCCGCTTTCATGCAGGAAAGCGTTCTTGCCGACGATGGCCTTGTTGAACTGGACGTTAAAGCCCGAGACGCTGGCCACCCGGCGGCTCAGATTCATGATCTTGGTGGTGTCGATCCCGGTGTTGAACGGCAGAATGTCATGGCGCACCTTCATCGCCATGACTACCTCTTCCAGCGCGGTGTTGCCCGCCCGTTCCCCCAACCCGTTGATCGTGCACTCGATCTGCCGGGCGCCCGCCTCCACGGCTGCCAGCGAATTCGCCGTCGCCATGCCCAGGTCATTGTGGCAATGGGTGGCAAAGGTGATCGTATCCGCCCCCGGCACCCGCTCGAGCAGCATGCGGATGATATCGGCGCTTTCGCGCGGATAGGTATAGCCCACCGTGTCCGGGATGTTGATCGTCGTGGCCCCGGCCTTGATCGCAATCTCCACCACCCGGCACAGATAATCGGCCTCGGTCCGCGTGGCATCCATCGGCGACCACTGCACGTTGTCGCAGAGGTTGCGCGCATGGGTCACGGTCTCATGAATGCGCTCGGCCATCTGGTCCATGTCCAGATTGGGAATGGCCCGGTGCAGCGGCGAGGTGCCGATAAAGGTGTGAATGCGCGGACTGGCCGCGTGTTTCACCGCCTCCCAGCAGCGGTCAATATCCTTGAAATTGGCCCGCGCCAGCCCACAGATGGTCGAGTTGCGCGACCGGCGCGCGATCTCCCTCCCCGCCGCGAAATCGCCTTCGCTCGCAATCGGAAAGCCGGCCTCGATGATATCGACGCCCATCTCGTCCAAGAGGCTGGCGATCTCCAGCTTTTCTTCATGGGTCATCGTGGCGCCGGGCGACTGCTCGCCGTCGCGCAGGGTGGTATCGAAAATCAGAACGCGGTTCTGGTTGGTCATCTGAGTTATCCCTTGATCCTAGCCTTGGTCCTTCGGGCGCTGTTCACCTCTGAGCGGTCGCGCCCGGAAAGGCACGCTCAGAGGCGGCTAAGAAGGAGAAGGCCACGGGAAACCAGCGCGCCAAAGGCGCAGGCCGAACCAGAAATGGTGATGTCCCGTGTCATGGCGGCGACGATACGGATAGGGCGACGAAGGTCAAGGGGGAAATGCGCGTGACAGCCCTGTCACCCCGTCACCGTTCATCCCTGACAAGGCAGCCGGAACGTCCCTGCAAAGGCAGATGATTTCCCTGAACCGGCTGTGGCGCTATGACAGAAATGGCTAAAATTGCGCCTGAATTTGCCGCTTTCCCCCTGTTGGATTGTTTCCCCCTCTGCCACAATCCCGCCGAACTCTTGCGCTATCCCGTGATAATGAAAAAACCAGCCCCCCATCCCTATGCCGCCCTGCCGCCCCATGCCTTTTGGCGGACGGGGGTGGCCGAGGCGGGGGTCTATGGGTTGCAGGGCCTCTGGTCCTCGCCTTGGGACCTGCCCGCCGACGCCCGCTTTGCGACCTTTGGCTCCTGTTTCGCCCAGCATATCAGCCGCGCGCTGAAAGAGCGGCGGATGGGCTGGATCGATGGTGAGCCGGCCCCCGCCGCCTGCCCGCCCGAGTTGGCGCGGCAGTTCAACTATGGGGTCTTTTCGGCCCGCACCGCCAATATCTACACGGCGGCGCAGTTGCATCTGTTGATGCAGATGGTGGCGGGGCAGGGACCGCTGGATGGGCCCGAGATCTGGGCGGACCCGGACGGCCGCTTCCGCGACAGCCTGCGACCGGCGATTGAACCCGATGGCTTTGCCAGCCGGGCCGAGGCGCTGCTCTCGCGTCAGGCGATGCTGCGGGGGCTGCGGCGCGCGGTGACGGGGGCGGATGTGTTTGTCTTTACCCTCGGCCTGACCGAGGGGTGGGAGAGCGAGAGCGGCCAGCCCTATGCCGCCTGCCCGGGCACGATGGGGGGGCAGTTTGATGCCGACCGCCACCACTTCGTCAACTATCGCAGCACCGCGATCCGCAACGCGCTGGACCAGACTCTGGCGCTGATGCGGGGGCTGAACCCGGCGCTGCACCTCTTGCTCACCTTCAGCCCGGTGCCGCTGACCGCGACGGCCAGCGGCGGTCATGTGCTGGTCGCCACCACCCGCTCAAAATCCGTATTGCGGGCCGTGGCGGGTGAGATGGCCGAGGATTTCGCCGAGGTCGATTACTTCCCCAGCTATGAGATCATCACCGGCGCGCCCACCCGCTCGGCGTTTTTTGAGCCGAACCTGCGCTCGGTCGTCCGGCAGGGGGTGGATACGGTGATGGGGCATTTCTTTGCCGGGCTGCGGCTGGGCGCCCCCGCCCGTCATGGCGCCGAGGCCGAGGCTGACGCCGCCCGTGACCGCGCCATGCAGGATGCCATGGCAGATGAGGCGCTGGTCTGCGAAGAAGCCGCGCTGGAGGCCTATAATGCGTCCTGATCTCCTGATCGTCGGCGACAGCCATACCGCAGCGCTGCAAGAGGCGGCGCTCGCCCGGGGGCTGCTGTCCAAGATGCTCTATATCTCGGGCAATTTCTGGCATGAAAACCGGATGCGGCCGCATCCGACGCTGGGCCTGTCCAGTCTGCACCGGCGCGGCCTGAACCGGCGAATTGCCGAGTTCGGGGCCGAGGTGGGCGGTTCCGCCTTTCCCAAGGATATCCCGGTGCTGGCCAGTATCGGCTATCACCTCGGCCGGCTGGTGCCCCCCTTTGCCCGGCACGGCCATAGCCCGTCGCCAGAGCATGCGGCGGCGGACGAGGGCGCGCTCTTCGTCTCGGATGCGTTTCTGACCGGCTATATCTTTCACCACCGCAACAGCCTGTTCCGGCTGCTGCGATTGGCCAGCCAGAATGCGAATCTTCTGGTGATCGCGCCGCCGATGATCCAGACCGATCCGGTGGCGCTGCATGTGGGCGCGCGGATCACCCGCATCCTGCGCGATCACGGGATCGCCGTGTTTGACCCGCGTGAAGAGGCGGATTGGGCCGATCAGCCGCTGCCCGAGGCGCTGCGGGCACCCGATGGCGTGCATGGCAATGCCACCTATGGCGCCGAGGTGTTGCGGCGGATTTTCGACCGGGAACTGATCCGGCTGGCGGCCTGAGCCGTAAACGGGGAAAAGGATTTCCCCATGCGAAACCTGATCATCGGCGCCTCGGGCGGGATTGGCGGCGCGCTTGCGGCGCGGCGGGCCCCGGCAGGGGAGGCGGTTACAGGGCTGTCCCGACGCGAGGATGGCCTGGACCTGACCGATGAGGCCAGCGTTGCGCGGCTGGTCGGAGGGCTGGAGGGTGCCTTTGACCGGGTGTTCCTGGCGACGGGTGGGCTGGAGATTGCGGGGCATGGCCCGGAAAAGACCGTTCAGGCGCTGGAGCCTGCGGCGATGGCGGCGCAATTCGCGCTGAATGCCATCGGGCCGGCGCTGGTCCTGAAACATCTGATGGCGCGGCTGCCGCGTGGCTCTGCCTGCCGCATCGGGGTCTTGTCGGCGCGGGTGGGCAGTATCGGCGACAACCGTCTGGGCGGCTGGCACAGCTATCGCGCGGCGAAGGCGGCGCTGAACCAGTTGGTGCATGGCGCGGCGATTGAACTGGCGCGGCGGCATCCTGCTGCGGTTCTGGTCTCATTGCACCCCGGCACGGTGGCCACGCCCTTGACGGCGGCCTATGCCGGGCAGCATCCGACGGTGGCGCCGGAGGTCGCGGCGGGGCATCTGATCGCGGGGCTGGACGGGCTGACACCGGCGCAGAGCGGCGGGGGTTTTTGTTTGGGCGGGGGGGGAAAGCCCCTGGGGCG
>CALLZQ010000201.1 GCA_937858255.1 uncultured Tabrizicola sp. | reverse complement strand
TCCGAGCGTCCGCGCGACCGCCCCCGCAACCCCCTGGAGTGCGAGGAAAGATGTCACCGCCTCACCTGTGCCCACCTCTCGGATCGCCTCTTCGGTCGAAAAGCGTGGATTGTCGCGATAGGTCTCGGCGGCCATCCGAAGATCCTTTTGGTCCTTGGCGGTAAAGGCGCGCAGCGCGTGCTGCACCCGGTTGCCCAACTGGCCAAGGATATTTTCGGGCACATCCGCCGGATTCTGGGTGATGAAATAGACCCCCACCCCCTTGGACCGGATCAGCCGCGCCACCTGCTCGACCTTTTGCACCAAGGCCTTGGGCGCATCCTGAAACAGAAGATGCGCCTCGTCGAAGAAGAACACCAGCTTCGGCTTGTCCGGGTCGCCCACCTCGGGCAGCGTCTCAAAGAGTTCCGACAACAGCCACAGCAGGAAGGTCGCATACATCCGTGGTGACTGCATCAGCCGGTCGGCGGCAAGGATGTTGATCCGCCCCCTGCCGTCTGTATCCGTCCGCATCAGATCGGCCAGATCCAGCGCCGGCTCGCCAAAGAACCCCGCGCCGCCCTCATTTTCCAGCACCAAGAGCCGCCGCTGGATCGCCCCGATCGAGGCGGTGGAAACCAGCCCGTAGCGTGTTGAAATCTCCGCCGCATTCTCACCAATGAACACCAAGAGCGCTTGCAGATCCTTCAGATCGAGCAGCGGCAGTTCCTCTTCGTCCGAGAGGCGGAAGGCGACGTTCAGCACCCCCTCTTGCGCCTCGGACAATTCCAAGAGTCGCGACAGCAGCAGCGGCCCCATCTCGGCCACCGTGGCGCGGATCGGATGGCCCTGCTGGCCGAACAGATCCCAGAACGTCACCGGAAAGGCGCTGTAGACCAGATCGAGGCCGATGGTCCCGGCGCGTTTCATAAACGGCTCATGCAGCTTGTGTGCCGCACTGCCGCTGGCGCCAAGGCCCGAAAGGTCGCCCTTCACATCCGACAGGAACACCGGCACCCCGGCGGCGGAAAATCCCTCGGCCAGAATTTGCAGCGTCACCGTCTTGCCCGTGCCGGTCGCCCCCGCGATCAGGCCGTGGCGATTGCCGTATTTCAAGAGCAGCCGTTGCGGCAGACCATAGCCCTCGCCGCCGCCACCTACAAAGATCGAAGGCTCTTCCGTCACCTGTCACTCCCCCGGTTCACTTGTCCCCGCCCTTGATGGCACGGGGCGGGAATCTTGGCAACGCAAGAGGCCAGAAAGCGCCGCCTGCCCTGATCTACTGCACCGCTGAGACAACCCCCGCCTTCATCACGCAAAAGCGAGCGACGCTGCGGCGCCGTTCACACCGGACTTGATCGCGCCAGCGGATGCCCCACGCCGCATTACCGCCTCAACCTTTGAAAAGGCGCGATTTTTTCTCATCTTTCAGAGTTCACGACAAGACCAGATTCCCTGTTGACGCCCGCAACAATCCACCGTAGCGTCTGCAACCATGAAGTCGGCCAGTCCGACAGGGAGCAAAAAATGAACTGAGAAAGGGCCGGACCACTGGCCCTTTTTCTTTTTCCGCGATGCCCCGTCGCGCGTCCCGGCAAGGGCGGTCAGTCGCGGCCCGAAACAGGCCCGGACATCGGCTGGAACCCGCCGGTTGGCGGCATTTCAGGGCCGCAAGGTCACGCATTTGCCACCTGACAGCGGCGGCCCGGCATGGTAAAGCCGTCGCGACTTTCCTTGCGACTGACCAGATGGACAGCAAATGACCTCATTCCTTTCTCCCTCCCTTTCCAAGACGCTTTCGCTGGGCGCCGTGCTGGCGCTGGCAACGGCGACCGGGCTCTGGGCGCAAGAGACGCCTGCCCCCGCCGCCCCTGCCGAAGGAACCGTTGCCGCAGACGCGCCCACGGCGGACGGGCTGTCGATGGGGGCCGAGGTGGGCGCCGATGGCCAGCCTGCCGCCGATGGCATCGGATCGACCTATATCGAAGCCAAGTTCGAGGCTTGGGAGCAGCGCTGCGTCCGCACCGAAGATGGCGCAGATCCCTGCCAGCTTTACCAGTTGCTCAAGGATGCCGATGGCAATGCCGTGGCCGAGTTCAGCCTGTTCAACCTGCCGGCAGGCGGGCAGGCCGCCGCCGGGGCGACCGTGATCGTGCCGCTGGAAACCCTGCTGCCCGAGAACCTCTTGATCGCCGTGGATGGCGCCAAGGCCAAGATTTATCCCTATACTTTCTGCTCTTCGATCGGCTGCGTCTCTCGGATCGGCTTTACGGCCGAAGAGATTGCCGGCTTCAAAAAGGGCGCCAAGGCGACGCTGACCATCGTGCCGGTGGTCGCCCCGGATCAAAAGGTGCAGGTCGATATCTCGCTGAAGGGTTTTACCGCCGGCTATGAGGCGGTGTCCAAGACCAACCCCTGATCTCGATCAGAAGAGCCGCATCAAAGGCCGCCCCCCGGGGCGGCCTTTGTCATTCAGCCCGGCCCAGCACCAGCACGGCATTCAAGCCGCCGAAGGCAAAGGCATTGGTCATCGCATGGCTGACCTGGGCACGGCGGGCCTCATTCGGTACGACATCGGCCAGGCAGTCGGGGTCGCGCCCCGTCCAGCCGAGGGTCGGCGGCAAAACCCCTTCGCGCAGGGCCAGCAGACAGGCCAGCATCTCGATCGCGCCGGTGGCGCCGATGGCATGGCCATGCATGGATTTGGTCGAGGAAACCGGGGGCGGGCTGTCCCCGAAGACCGCGTGGATCGCCGCACTTTCAATCTTGTCATTGGCACCCGTCCCGGTGCCATGGGCATTGATATAGCCGATCTGTTCCGGGGTGCATTGCGCATCTGCCAAGGCGCGGCGCATCACCCGCTCGGCCCCCGCCTGCGAGGGCATCACGATGTCATGGGCATCCGAGGCCATGCCAGCCCCCAGAACCTCGGCCAGAATCGGCGCGCCGCGCGCAAGCGCATGATCGCGATCCTCGAACACCAGCACGGCCGCGCCCTCGCCCTGCACCATGCCGCCGCGCCCGGCTGAAAACGGCCGGCACGCCTCACGCGCCATGACGCGCAACCCCTCCCAAGCCTTCAGCCCGCCGAAACACAGCATCGCCTCGGCCCCGCCGGTCAGCATCACCGGCGCCGCCCCGCTGCGGATGGTCTGAAAGGCAAGCGCCATGGCGTGATTGGAACTCGCGCAGGCCGAAGAGACTGAAAAGGACGGCCCATGCAACCCATGCGCCATGGTCAGCGCGCTGA
>CALLZQ010000200.1 GCA_937858255.1 uncultured Tabrizicola sp. | reverse complement strand
GCCGCGACCCCAGCGGTCTGCGCAGGCAGGCGCCGAGAATGGCTGCCTTGGTCAGGGTGGTCCTGCGACCGGTCAGATTGGTGAAAACGCCGCCATCCGGGGCATCGTAATCAATCCAGATCCCCAGCCGGTCAGGCTGAAGGTCAAAGCGGAACCGGTAAGAACCGGCCACCGGCTGAAAGGGCGAAACGTGCAAGATCTTGCGGGCCAGCAAGGTGTCGCTGCGGGTGATCGGCGACAGATCGTCATGATGGATCAGATAGCAATGACGGTCGCCATAGGTGTTGGTCACTTCGGCAATGGCCACGCGCAAATGCCCCAGATGGTCGTGGCAGAGCCAAAAGCTGACCGGGTTGAACACATGGCCCAACCCCCGCGGCTGGGCTATCAGCGTGATACGGCTGGCCGCTGGCAGCGCATGATCCGCCAGGACGTCACGCACCCAATCAGCGCCCCGCCCCTTGCCGGGCGGCCCGCCGTGATCGCGGTCACGGACCGACAGCAGATTAGCGCGATTGCGGGAAAACAGCAGCGGTCCCCCGGCGCCGTCGAGATCGAGCATCAGATAATCGACAGCATAGCGAAAGCTGTTGCGGACCGGCCCCTTGCGCCCGTGAAACGTCTCGGCCCGGATCAGCTCGACCTGCGTCATGCCGCAAGCCTGCCCGCTGTCCGTTCGCGCAACGCCCGAACCACATCGACCGCGCTGGCGAAACCATCCTCATGAAAACCGTTCTTCATCCAGGCCCCGCAGAACCATGTATTGCGCGTGCCATTTGCCGCACGGATGGTTTGCTGTGCGTCAAGAGCGGCGCTGTCATAGACTGGATGCCGAAAGGTTACACTGTCATAGACCAGTTCGTCACGGATGCGCTGATTTGCGTTCAGGGTCACGAACAGGGGATCGTCTTTCGGGATCGGTTGCAGGTTGTTCATCCAGTATGTCAGGTCGATCCGCTCTCCCGGGCCGCCCTTGGGTTCGACATAGGCCCAGCTTGACCAGATCTTGCGCGCCTTGGGCATCAGCGCCGTGTCGCAATGCAGAACCGCCTCATTCGGTTGATACCGGATCGCGCCCAGGGCGGCCCTTTCTTCGGGGCTGGCGTCCGAGATCAGGGCCAGGGCATCGTCGGAATGAACCGCGAGAACCACCTCGTCAAAGCTCTCCCAGTCGCCGCCAACCGGGCGCAGGTCAACGCCAGAGATCTCGCGCCGCAGCGCGGCCAGACGGCACCCTTTGCGCAGGTCTACCCCTTGATGTTGCAGCATTTGTTCCAGCCGCGAGACATATTGCACTGACCCGCCCCGCACCGTGTACCATTGATGCTGACCGCTGGCCGAGAGCAGCGCATGGTTTTGAAAGAAACGCATCATCGCATCGGCGGGAAAGTCGAGGATACCGCGGGTGGGGGTGGACCAGATCGCCCCGGAAAACGGGGTGATATAATAGTCACGAAAATAGGCGCCGGTTCCCAGTTCGGCCAGCAGATCCCCGATCACCATGCCCGGGCGCGCGACCTCGGCCGCATGGGCGTTGAAATGCACGATGTCGCGCACCATGCGCAGAAAGCGCGGATTCATCGCGTTGCGCCGTTGGGCAAACAGCGTATCCAGCGTTGCCAGCCCATATTCAATACGGCCGCCGTCAATGCTGGCGCAAAAGCTCATGTTGCTCTCCGCCACGGGAACATCCAGCCGGTCGAACATCTCGCACAGATGGGGGTAGTTCACCCGGTTGAACACGATAAAACCGGTATCGACAGGCTGGTCGCCGCGTTTGCCGGCCAGAACGGTCCGGGCATGACCACCCAACCGGTTTTCGGCCTCGAACAGGGTGACATCATGATCATCGGCGAGAAGATGGGCTGCCGCCATACCCGAGATACCCCCCCCGATCACGGCAATGCGGCGGCGGGGCTCAAGGGGCGTTTCAAATGGCATGGTTGCACCTCCAATGGCGATTACAGAGACTACGCACGAAGGCCGGCATTGGATCATTTTCCCAAGCCGGGAATTTTTTGCCCGGCAGGTGATCTAACAGCCGAATGGCTGCGTATCCCAGCCATGTTCGAAGCCTTGCGCCTTGAAAAAGCGGATGCAGTGACCGGGCCAGCACCCTATGCTCGGCCCAGATCAGGCATTGCTCACCGGAAAGGGTGGCGCCGCGTGGCAGAGGACGGGACGGAAACGGATTGGGCGGGGTTGCTGTGCCGGGTGCGCGATCAGCAGGATCGTGCGGCCTTTGCGGCGCTGTTTCGCCATTTCGCGCCGCGCGTGAAGGGGTTTCTGATGAAATCAGGGGCCTCGGAACAATTGGCCGAAGAATGCGCGCAGGATGTGATGGCGGTGCTGTGGCAAAAGGCGGATCAGTTCGACCCCGAGCGCGCTTCGGTGGCGACATGGGTGTTTACCATTGCCCGGAACCGCCGCATTGACGCGCTGCGCAAATCCCGCCGTCCTGAACCGGAAGATTTGCCTTGGGGGCCAGAGCCTGAACCCGACCAGGCCGAGGTCTTCGAGGTGCAGCAGGAAACCCGGCGGTTGGGCAAGGCCCTTGCCCAATTGCCGCAAACGCAACGCGACCTGATCGAGCGGGCTTTCTACGGCGAGCTGTCGCACAGCGAAATCGCGGTCCAGACCGGGCTGCCGCTGGGAACGATCAAGTCACGGATCCGGCTGGCGCTGGATAAGTTGCGCCACCAGATGGATGTGAAGGCAAAGACGGAATGACGATCAGGCATCATCTCTCTGACCAACTCTTGATGGGCTATGCGACTGGCAGCCTGCCCGAGGCTTTCTCGCTGGTGGTGGCGACACATATCTCCATGTGTGACGACTGCCGGGCGCGGGCGGAAAGCTATGATGCGCTGGGGGGCGCGGTGATCGAAGAGGGCTATGCGGCGATGTCCGAGCAAAGCCTCGATGCCTGCCTGGCCCGGGTAGCCGGATTGGCGCCAATATCAGCCCGGCGACGTGGGCGCGACGGTATTTTCCCCGCGCCCTTGGCAGAGCATATCGGCGGCGGTCCTTCGGCTGTCCGCTGGCGCCCGCTGGGTCTGGGGGCCAAACAGGCAATCCTGCGGGTGTCGGATACCGGCGCGACCGTGCGGCTGTTGTCGATCCCGGGCGGGGCGGCGATGCCGGAACACAGCCACCGCGGCACCGAACTGACGCTGGTGCTGCAAGGCGCGTTCCGGGATGAAACCGACCGCTTTGGCCCCGGCGATATCGAGGTTGCCGATGACAATCTGGAACATACGCCCGTCGCCGAAGAGGGGGCCGTCTGTATCTGCCTTGCCGCGACCGAGGGCAAGCTGCGCTTTAACGGGTTGATCCCGCGTCTGGCGCAGCCGTTCTTCCGTATTTAGCGCCGCGGCGGCTTTTTCTTCCAGGTGTCCAGCCAAGCGCCGATGCGGCCAAAGAAGCCGCGCGCCTGCTCGCGGGCAGCATCGGCGCGGGCATCCACACTGTCCCAGGTCTCGGCCACATCATCCAGTGCGGGGTCGATGGTGCGCTCGCGGAATTGCAGCCACATCCGGCGGATCATCAGCACGACCAGCGCCACCCCCGACAGCAGGATGATATTGACCCAAGGGATGATCGTCACCTCTGGCCCCTCGACCTGCTTCACCGCCACGGCATTGGGGAAGATGGTAAAGAACTCATTTCGCCAGCCGTAATGCGTGACCGAAACCCACTTCGGGCTTTCCGCGGTTGAGGTCAGTTCCTGCGCCTCGGTTTGCAGGTTGGAACTGTCCAGCTTGAAATAGGGCGGCCAGCCCCAGCCGGTATCTTCGTTGCGGTAAACGATCACCTTGCCATTCGGGCGCACAGCGTTGATGAACCGCACATCCCGATTGCCTGAGTTGGCAGTTCCGCCATCCGGGCTGGCCCAGAAGATCGAATTCTCGCCAAAGTCGATCCGGCGGTTTTCGGTGCCGACGATCCGCACGATATCATGCTGGGGCAAGGTATAGTGCAGGAAGGCAAAGATCAGCGTGGCGATGATCGCCCAGAGGGTCCATTTCACATAACGCATTGCCGCCTCACTGGAAATTCAGGATGTAGATCACCGCAACAAAGGCGATGGTCGGAAGGATGTAGATCAGCCAGAGCAGGCGTTTCTTCAACCCCTTCTCATAGGCGGACATCCCGGTTTCGATATATTCATCTCTGTCGCCCTCAATCCCGCCGGCGTCAAAGCGCTTTTCCAACGCTTCGCGCCGGAGTGAACGCCAGTAGATCCCGACCACGAAATAGACCACGGTCAGGCCGATAAGCGCCATCACCCACAGGCGGATCCAGCCAAAGATCATCTGCGTCCCCTTTCGATCGCCCCCCAGGGACCAACCAGCGGCCCCAGATCGCGGGCGGGTTTCGGCTCGGGGCGGTGGCGGTCGTCCATCCCCGGTTCGGGGCCGAACAGGGCCGCGCGTGCCCCTTGCTTGTCAACCACATATTCGCGTTCAAGGAAATCTGCCACATATTGCCGCTTGCGGTCGGACCAGCGGGCATAGCTGGCGTAAAACAACTCTTTGTGGGTGATATACATCTGCCGCACATCCATCGGCGCCAGTTCCGACAAGAGCATGTTGACCAGATCACGGTCCTTATGGCCCCGGGCACGCAGCGTGTAGAAATAGGCCGGGTTTTCGCTGTCGATCCGCGGCCATGGCCCCCCCGCCTCAACCCAACGCAACAGCGCGGCCAGCCCCTGAAACTCCATCGGCAGGCTGTCGCCAAGGCGATAGGCGATCTTGCGCAGTTCCGTCCGCCGCGCATCGCCAATCTCAAGGTTCAGCCGGTCGGCGGCATCGACAAGGATGAAATCCATCTTTTGCCGCAGCACCGCCGCCGCATCCATGCCGCGCGCCTGCACAATGGGCTCGACCAACTGGTTGCGCTCCAGCCAATCGGCAATCTGGTTGCGCATGGTCAGGTCAAACACCGGCGAAATCGGCAGCGCGCCAAGACTTTGCCGTGGCAGCACCGAGATCACGGCGGGAAAACCCCCAACCCGGCAAATATAAACCCCCCCCAAAAGGCCAGGCCTTCATTTTTTGTTCCTTAAGTCCCTTTTCTTCTCGTGGGACGGCCTCGG
>CALLZQ010000199.1 GCA_937858255.1 uncultured Tabrizicola sp. | reverse complement strand
GACCACGGCGCAGGCGTTCGGTATCTGCTGTTGCGATTGCGATCAGTGCGCGGGGCGCTGATCCGCCTCCATCTCGGCACGGATTTGCTGGCGCAGAATGTCGATCGGGATCATCTTGCCATCGCGCTTGAAGTGCCAATAGGTCCAGCCATTGCAGGAGGGCGCCTTTTCATAGGCCGCTCCAACCTGATGGATACTGCCCTTGATGTCATTGCCCACCAGCGTGCCATCGGCGCGCACCTTGGCCTTGAACCGGTTGCCGACCGAATAAAGCTCTTCGCCCGGGCGCAGCATACCGCGTTCGACCACTTGCCCAAAGGGCACGCGGGGTTCGGCACGTTTTGAGCCGGTGACTTCCAGACCGCTGGCATCGAACTTGCGTACCCGGGCCAGACGCTCGGTCGCGGCGCGGCGATAGGCTTCTTCCCGCTCGATCCCGATGAAATCGCGGCCCAGCATCTTGGCCACCGCGCCGGTCGTGCCGGTGCCAAAGAACGGGTCCAGCACCACATCGCCCGGGTTGGTCGTCGCCACCAGAACGCGGTGCAGCAGACTTTCGGGTTTCTGCGTCGGATGGGCCTTGTCGCCGTTTTCATCCTTCAGCCGCTCATGCCCGGTGCAGATCGGCAGCACCCAGTCAGAGCGCATCTGCACCCCGTCATTCAGCGCCTTCAGCGCCTCGTAGTTGAAGGTGTATTTCGCGTTTTCTTCCTTGCTGGCCCAGATCAGCGTCTCATGCGCGTTGGTCAGCCGCTTGCCCTTGAAATTCGGCATCGGGTTCGACTTGCGCCAGACGACATCGTTCAGCATCCAGTAGCCGGCATCCTGCATCGCGGCGCCTACGCGGAAGATGTTGTGATAGCTGCCGATCACCCAGATCGCCCCCGAGGGCTTCAACAATCGCCGCGCGGCGCGCAGCCAGTCGCGGGTGAACTGATCATAGGCGGCAAAGCTGGAAAACTGGTCCCAGTGATCGTCCACCGCATCCACCTTGGAATTGTCGGGGCGGTGAAGCTCGCCCTTCAATTGCAGGTTATAAGGCGGATCCGCGAAGATCAGGTCTACAGAGCCTTCGGGAAGGCTGTTCATCGTCTCGATGCAGTCGCCTGCAAGGATCTGGTTCAGCGGAAGCGGTGCCCCCGGCTGCGTGGTCGTCTTGGTCATTCTCTGCCTCTGTCCCAGTCACCTGGCGGCCTCATTTAGCGGGCCGTTTGATGGGAATAAGATGATTCAGAGGCGATTCCCCGTCAAATTCTTTTTTGAATCAACCACTTACAGAAACATCTTGATACAAGATGTTGTGGACGGGGCGAAAGGAACGTCTATGAACGGGGGTCACACCAAGATCTAGAAGCGCCTGCAAATGGGCTTTGGTCGGGTAGCCTGCGTTCACCTCCCAGCCGTAGCCGGGGTACTGTTGCGCCAAATCCACCATGAGCCGATCTCGTGTGACTTTTGCGCAAATCGAGGCTGCGGCGATGGACAGCGATTTCGCATCCCCCTTCACCACCGCAAGGGCGGGAAGGGCCAGACCTTTGGGCAGCCGGTTGCCATCGATCAGCGCGAAATCGGCCGGCAGGCCAGCGATCGCCCGCTCCATCGCCAGATGGCTGGCACGCAGGATATTCAGGGCGTCGATCTCTTCGACCGAGGCATGGGCGATGCTGACCGCCGCCACCTCCATCAACTCGGCATAGAGACATTCGCGCCGCGCGGGCGTCAGCGCCTTGCTGTCCGCCAGACCGGCGGGAATGCGCGCGGGATCGAGCCGTACCGCCGCCGCCGTCACCGGGCCGCAGAGTGGGCCGCGCCCGACCTCGTCCACGCCCACAACATAGTGGTGACCGCCCGCAAGGGCGGCCGCTTCGCGGGTAAAATCTGCCTGTTCGCGGGCCATAGGCCTGATTATCGCGGGGCCGCGCCAATAAAAAGGGGGGCGAAGGCTGCTCTTCCCTCCGCCCCCAGGGGGAACAAGGCGACCGGGCTGACAGAGGGGATGTCGGCCGCCTTGTCCAAGGGATCAGTCGCGGCGGTTCAGCCAGCGGTCACGGCCATAGCCCTGCTCGCCCCGGCCATCCCGGCCCCAGCGGTCGCGACCGGAACCGTGGCCGTGCCGCGGCCCCTCATCGCGCCATTCCGCCCGACCCAGACGAAAGCCCGACTCCAGCAAGCAATCCTCGGCATAAACCCGGTCGACACGGCCAAAGATGCGCGCCTCAAAACCGCAACGGCGGGGCAGATGCGCCTCGACACCCTCACGGCGCAGACAACGGGCAGGATAGACGGTGGCACTGCGGTGACGGCCGGCGATTTCGATGGCACAGGCCTGCGGCAGGGGGCTGCGGGGAGGGGCAGGGGCCGGCGGGGGCCGGGGCGGGGGCAGGGGCGGATTGCGCCGCGTCTCCTCCTGCGCCCGCCGTTTCTTGGATTTGTCAACGCTGTGGATCACCGCACCGATGGCAATCGCCGAAATCAGGACACGGGCCAGATTATCGCTGCGGCTATCGGCCCGCGCCGGCAGGGACGAGGCCATCATCAGCGACAGCGCCATTACCCCGGCGGTTGCCGCCATCGCCAAGCGGCGCAGGGGCCGGGGGCTGCGGGCACCACCGGCAAGCAGAGAATCGGAGAGGGTCAGGAAAATTGCGGTCATCAGTGGGGCCTCCTGTCTGGTTCTGTGTCTGGGGCAGCTTGTCACCGCCCTGCCTTGCCGGCTTTCCCCTGTGGCCCGGGACTGCACCCCGGCGGGTCGTGCCGATGAACCAAGCCTCGCCCCGGCCATGCCAGACAGGCAATATCAAGGGGCTGTCAGCCGATGACCGGGGGGCTGATAGGCGATAACAACCGCCTCGGGCCTGCGACGATATTGAATATCACAGCGGATTGACGCCAATTAGGGCCTGACAGAGCCGTCTTCGGAAAGGAGACCCCCATGGCCCGTTTCACTGGCATCGCCGCCGCGCTCTTGCTGGCGGCTGCCTTCCATGCCTCGGCCGCATCGGCGGAATGCTACGCGGATTACAAGGCCAAACAGGACAGCCCCTTGCGTTTGCACTATGGTGTCGCCCAAATCAGCGATGCCAATTGCAGCCCCGCCGCCGCCGAGGCGGAACTGCGGGGACGGCTGGCCAATGGCGGCTGGACGCTGTTGAATGTGTTGTCGACTTTCGGCCCCGAGGGCCTTGGCGAAAGGCAAGCGAGTGCAGGAGAGTACTACCTCCGTTTCTGACAGCCTCAGGGCGGGCAACCGTGTCGTCGGCTTTGGCATCGCCGCGATCGTGCTGATCCTGTTCGGCGCGGCGCTGTTTCTGTTCCTGAACCTGCCCGATGCCAATGCGTTCAACGCCAGAGTCGAGCGGCTGTTTGTCGAAAACGACAACCTGACCACCGGCGCCGAGATCAAGCTGCTGGAAATCCTTGCGCAGAGCGGCACCTCGTTTTCTGAGGTTCTGCAAAGCTACCGCGTGGTGATCTTCGTGTTGCTGATCTTTTCGACGGCGCTGCTGGTGGCCGCATTGGTGTTTCTGGTGATGATTATCGCCTTGAACCGCCGCATTTCCGCGATCCAGCGCTCGGGCATTCAGGTGGCCAGCCTGATGATCAGCCGCGAGGGACGCGCCGTCTACATCAACGATTTGGAATTCCAGTTGACCGAGGCGGCTCTGGAGACCCTCGCCGTGCTGGCCGAGGCCAGGATGGACGACGAAGTGCTGACCGGCGCCCAGATCGAAGCGGTCATCTCGGGCCGCAGCGAGGCCGATTGCGAAGAGGCCGCCGGGGCGACCCGGGTGAAACGGCTCCGCGATGCCTTGGGCAATCAGCTCGTCAGCGAGCTTTTGGTCAAGACCATCGCCCGGCGCGGCTATGTGCTGGCGGTCGGCAAAGATGTGATCCGCATGGTCTAGGACCAAATTCGTTCAGACGAATTTGCAAATTTCTTTGAAGAAATTTGCCAGAGTCGCCGCGCTGTTACGCTTCTGGCACAGAACCCTTGCATCAGGGGGGAGGGGGCCCTACATAGCGCCGCTCTTGTCCCTTTTCGGCCCTTGGGGGGGATTCGATGATCCAGACGCCCTATTATCTGATCGACCGCGCCAAGCTGGCGCGCAACATGGCCATCATGGATGAGTTGCGTCAGGGGTCCGGGGCAAAGGTGCTGCTGGCGCTGAAATGCTTTGCCACATGGCCGGTTTTCGACCAGATGCGCGCTCATATGGACGGCACCACCTCATCCTCGCTCTATGAATTGCGGCTGGGGCGCGAAACATTTGGCAAGGAAACCCATGCCTATTCGGTGGCCTGGGCCGAGCATGAAATCGCCGAGGCGGTGGGTTATGCCGACAAGATCATCTTCAACTCGATCGGTCAGCTTGAGCGGTTCGACAATCAATCCGCCGGGATCGCGCGGGGGCTGCGGCTGAACCCGCGGTTCTCGACCTCAGGCTTTGATCTGGCCGATCCGGCGCGGCCCTTCTCGCGGCTGGGCGAATGGGATGCGGCCAAGATCGAGCGGGTGATGGACCGCATTTCCGGTTTCATGATCCATTACAACTGCGAGAATGGCGACTTTGATCTGTTCGACCGGCAACTGACCCGGATCGAAGAGGAATTCGCGCCGCTCTTGTCGCGCCTGAAATGGGTCAGCCTTGGCGGCGGCATCCATTTCACCGGCGCGGGCTATCCGGTGGCCAAGCTGGCGGCGCGGCTGCGGCGGTTTTCCGAGCGTTTTGGCATTCAGGTCTATCTGGAGCCGGGTGAGGCTGCGATCACCAATACTGCCAGCCTTGAGGTGACGGTGCTGGACATCCTGAACAACGGCAAGGATCTGGCGGTGGTCGATGCCTCGGTCGAGGCGCATATGCTCGACCTGCTGATCTACCGCCAGTCGGCCCGGATGGAGACGGACGGCCCCCATCCCTATATGGTCTGCGGCAAATCCTGCCTCGCCGGGGACATCTTTGGCGAGTTCAACTTTCCCGCGCCGCTCTCGGTCGGCGACCGGCTGTCGATTGCCGATGCCGCCGGTTACACGATGGTCAAGAAGAACTGGTTCAACGGGGTCAAGATGCCCGGAATCGTCATTCGTGAGCTGGATGGCACGCTGACGGTGGCGCGCGAATTCGGCTATGGCGATTTCCTCGGCAATCTCGGCCAGCCGTGACACAAGCTGCGGCCCGGATGCCCGCGCCTCTGTCCTGAAAGGAGACGGATCGATATGAAACGCAACGTTCTGATCATCGGCGCCGGGGGCGTCGCACAGGTGGTGGCGCATAAATGCGCGCAGGCCAATGACCGGCTCGGGGCGCTGCATATCGCCAGCCGGACCAAGGCCAAGGCCGAGGCGATCATCGCCTCGGTCCATGCAAAGAACGCGATGAAGACGCCCGGCACGTTCGAAGCCCACGCCCTAGATGCGATGGACAGCGCCGCCGTTGCCGCCCTGATCCGTCAGACCGGCTGCCAGATCGTGATCAATGTCGGCTCGGCCTTCGTCAACATGACGGTGCTGGAGGCCTGTATCGAAACCGGTGCGGCCTACATGGACACCGCCATTCACGAAGATCCGGCCAAGATCTGCGAAACCCCGCCATGGTACGGCAATTACGAATGGAAGCGGCGCGAGCGCTGTGCCGCCGCCGGCGTGACGGCGATCCTTGGCGTCGGGTTCGACCCGGGCGTGGTCAATGCCTATGCCCGCGTGGCCGAAGGTCTCTTGGACCGGATCGACAGCATCGACATCGTCGATATCAATGCCGGTAGCCATGGCCGCTGGTTCGCCACCAATTTCGACCCCGAGATCAACTTCCGTGAGTTCACCGGCACAGTCTGGTCCTGGCAGGGTGGTCAGTGGCAGGCGAATACCATGTTCGAGGGGGGCCGCGAATGGGACCTTCCGGTGGTCGGCACCCAAAAGGCCTATCTGACCGGTCATGATGAGGTGCATTCTCTCTCGGCCCGCTATCCGGGCGCCGATGTGCGGTTCTGGATGGGCTTTGGCGATCACTATATCAATGTCTTCACGGTGCTGAAAAACCTTGGCCTGCTCTCGGAAAAGCCGGTCAAGACGGCCGAGGGGCAAGAGGTCGTGCCGCTGAAAGTGGTCAAGGCCGTGCTGCCCGATCCGGCCAGCCTTGCGCCCGATTACACGGGCAAGACCTGCATCGGCGATCTGGTCAAGGGCGTGAAGGATGGCCAGCCGGCCGAGGTCTTCATCTATAACGTCGCCGATCACAAAGAGGCCTATGAAGAGGTTGGCAGCCAGGGGATCAGCTATACAGCCGGCGTGCCGCCGGTTGCGGCGGCGATCCTTGTGGCCGAGGGGATATGGGATGTTGGCACCATGGCCAATGTCGAGGAGCTGGACCCTGCCCCCTTCCTGACCCTGCTGGGGGAAATGGGCCTGCCGACCCGTATCAAGGATGCTGCCGGCGACCGCCCGCTGACTTTTTGAGAATGTGCTGCGGGCGATGTGTAACAGCGCCGCCCGCACCGCCGAACTGCGGGCATGAACCAGATACATGCCCCGCAGATTACTTTCACCCGCCTTTCAGAAATCGCCCCCGCTGCGATTGCCGCCCATATGTCCGACCCGGTGATGGCGCGGCATATGCCGCTTCTCGATGGCAAGCCTTGGGATGAGGCGACCGCCCGCGCTTTTGTCACCGCCAAAGAGGCGCGGTGGCAGGCTGACGGATTGGGCCACTGGGCCTTTCTTGCCGACGGGCGCTATGTCGGCTGGGGTGGCTTTCAGCGAGAGGATGAAGATTGGGATTTCGGCCTTGTCCTGACGCCCGATGCCTTTGGCCTTGGGCAGCGGATCACCCGGCTGGCGCTGGAATGGGCGCGGGCGGATGGCCGGATCCCCTATGTGACCTTTCTTCTGCCACCCAGCCGGCGCCATCTGGGTGGGCTGCGGCGCCTCGGCGCGACGCAGATCGGCGAGGTCATGCACGACGGCGCGCGGTTTCTGAAATTCCGGCTTGAAACCGCCTGACCTGCGGAATGCCGGCCAGGGCTGCGGCCACCGCCTGAGTCAAAATCCCGGCCAGATGGGCGCTTGCAGGATTGGCCGCACTGCCCCGGATCAGCAACAGGTCGAGCGCGGGGGGCACTGGCAGGCCATGGGCGAGCGGATCAAGCACCGTGACACCGGCGGGGCAGCCGACCGGGCTGCGCAATGCCAGCCCCAGCCCCGCCGCCGTTGCCGCCCATAATCCTGACAGGCTGGGCGATACAAAGGCAATCCGCCAACCGATTCCCGCACGATCCAGCAGCGTCGCGGCGAGGCTGCGCAGGATACAAGGCGCCTCAAGCGCGACGATCGGCAGCGGCTCTGCCTGATCCGGGCGCGGCAGCCTGTGCCCGGCGGCCCCAATCCAGGCGAGGGGAACCGAGGCCAGACGCTCGGCCTGGGGATGGGCATGACCATCATCCCAGACCAGCGCCAGATCAAGCTGCCCGCTCTCGGCCCGGGCGATCAGATCGGCATTGCAGCCAATGCGCCCCTCGATCTGTACGCGGGGGTGATTGCGGGAAAACCGGCCCAGCACCTCGGTCAGCACCGGCTCTCCGAAATCCGCCTGCAATCCTAGCCGCAGCCAGCCTTCATATCCGCCGCCCCGCAGGGCCCCCGCCGCCTCGTCGTTCAGGGCAAGGATGCGCCGGGCATAGCCTAGCAGCAGCTCACCCGCCTCGGTCGGCTGCAACCCCCGCCCCGATTTGCGCATCAGTGGGATACCGGCCTGATCCTCCAGCTTTTGCAATTGTGCGCTGATGGCCGAAGTCGAGCGGCCAAGCTGTTCGGCAGCGCGGGCGAAGCTGCCCGCCTCGACCCCCGAAACAAAGCTGCGTAGTGCATCCATATCGAAATTGGTCAGGCGCATCACCGTCCGCCTTTTCAGGACTATTTATCAAATACTATCCGATTTTTTGCCAGCCTCAAGGCGGCTAGCCTAAGCCGACCGAATGAAAGGATAGCATATGCCCTTTACCCGCATTTCCCTGCGCGCCGGCCGTAGTGCGGCGCAGATCGCCGCCATCCGCGACGCGCTCTATGAGGCGCTGACCAGCAGTTTCGACGTGCCCGCCGATGACAGTTTCATGGCTTTTCATCAGCACGCCCCCGGCGAATTGTTGTTGGATGCGCAATATGGCGGCGGGCCGCGTTCCAGCGATGCCATGGTCTTTGAAATCACCACCGGCCGACGTCGCAGCGAAGAGATGACCAAGGTCTTCCTGCGCCGTCTGGTCGCCAATCTGGGCCAGATGGCAGGCATCCGGCCCGAGGATGTGATGGTGATCTTTGTCCATGCCACGCCAGCCGACTGGTCGTTTGGCAGCGGCCGGCTGATGAGCGAGATGACCATGGAAGAGTTGGGGCGGGCGGCACGATGAACCACAGCCCCGGCAACCCGGCAACCGTCACTCTGATCCGCGCCGGTGAGGGAGAGGTCAGGAACGACACCCCGATTGCCAGCACCCCCTTCGCGATGCAGATGCTGCTGACGGGAAATCTGACCGGTGAAATGACCGCGATGCGGGCTACCTTTCCTGCGGGCAGCGTGACCCGCTGGCATGCACACCCGCTGGGGCAATTGCTGGTGGCCCTTGCCGGCGAGGGCCGGGCACAGGCGGCGGGCCAGCCAGTCATATGCCTCAACCCCGGGGATGCCATCTGGTTTCCCCCCGACAACCGGCACTGGCATGGGGCAGCGGCGGGGTTCGCCCTTATCTATATCTCCGTGCAGCAGAACGAGGACGGGGCCCATGTTCACTTGGACGAAACCGTCGCCGCCCCCACCGCG
>CALLZQ010000198.1 GCA_937858255.1 uncultured Tabrizicola sp. | reverse complement strand
TCGGGCAGGATGTCACCCGCGATTTCGATCGCCAGCTCAACCTCCCCGTCGCGCACCACATCGACACAGACCACAGCCAGACAGGCCGCCAGCCCCTGATGCGCAATGGTCAGCGGGCGCGGCGCCTCAGCCATCGATGTCCCTCCGCTCGCGGCGGGGGGACGCCCCCAGATCCAGCGCCGACCGCAAGGCGGCCTCCAGCTGCTCGCCCAACAGGCGCAACCCATAGGGATCGCGGCGCAGCACTTCATATTGGCTAGCAAAGGAGATCACCGCCTGGCGCAGATCATCGCCCCGCGCCAGCAGCTCTTCCGCCTTGATCCGCATATCTTCGACCGCATGCCCGCTCAGCGTGCCGGTGCGGGCCGACAGCGCCACTGCCTGCGCCGCGATCATCACCGACACCCGGTCAGCCATGGCGGCGGACCCCATCCGCGGCAAAGGTTGCGGCCGGGGGCGCCTCTTCCCCCGGCCGCGCGGGGGGCGCCGCTTGCAGAAAACGCCCCCCTTCCCGCGTGCCCGCGCGGGATGCGAAAAAAACGCGGGGCAGGGGAACCCCCCCCCCCGCCGCAGTCCTCCGGCTGCTCCGATGAGGCAGAGCTGTCAGCCGGGAAAGCCCCGGGCACATCGCCCGCCGCCAGCGCCTCGATGGCCAGCCGCCGGGCCAGCATCTCTTCGCTGATCCCCCAGATCAGATCCTCGGCCACCAGCGGCAGCCCCTTGGCCGCCGCATGGGCCAGCAGCGCCCGCATGTGCCGCGCACTGGGGATATCGCCCGGGTCGCGGTTCTTGCTCCCCTTGCGCCAGCTATATGCAAGCTTGGGATCGGCACCGATGGTAGCCCCGATGACCTCGGGCCGCCCGATGATGCGCTCAATCACTTCTGATGGTGTGAGGTGTTTACTCATAACGCAGCATATAGCGCGCCACACATTACACCTGTCAAGCACATTGTGCGATCAATGTGCGCCTCAAGAACTGTTATGTTAGGTGAAGACCGCTTACCTCGGGGCCATGGATAGCCAATGGTTCAAACAACAACAAAAGCGCGCGGGCCTCACCAGCTTCGACCTGGGCGACGCCATCGGTCGCGATCGGTCCGTCATCTCGAAAATCCTGAACGGCTATCAGCGCATGACGCTGGATCAAGCCCGCATCCTCGCAGACAGACTTGGCGTCCCTCTTCCGCTCATGCTTGAAAAGTCAGGACTTGCTGACGCACCAACGGCCCAACAACTGGCACCCGGCTTTTCTGAAAGCGACGCCGCGCCCTACACGCCGCAACCCGCCAACGAACAACGCGAAAGGCAGATCGCCACCGTCATGGGCCAGCGCCCCGGCGTCGATGTCTGGCGGGTCAAATCCCGCGCGCTGGCCCTTGCCGGCGTGCTAGAGGGCGATTTCATTCTGGTCGATACCCACGCCGCCGAACGGGTGCGCCCCGGCGATGTTGTCATTGCCCAAATCTACAATCCGCGCGGCGCCACCACCGTGCTGCGCCGGTTTGAACCCCCGGTTCTGGTCGCGGCCAGCGCCGACCCCGCCGATGCGCGGGTGCATGTGGTGGATGGGGTGAATGTGGTTATTATGGGGCGGGTTTCGGCCGCTTGGCGGATTTAGCGTGTCAGCCCAATCAGATACCGATTGCAAAGCGCTAGAGAGATACGTCCCTTTGCGAGCCAGCCAATCGTCCAACCGAAACCCATCGAACACAGAATTTCCCAAGTAAGGGAGACACCTGCCTCGACCAGAGGCAGGTTTGCAATGATTAGCGCCAGAAACAGGCCGCCCCCAGCGACAAGTCCGACGCGGCCAGCCCACATGAGAGCAAACTTTTCGATCTCATTGGACAGATCCTGCCGCGCAAAATACAGCCGCCGGCGCAATTCCTCGCGCCCCACATCATCCATGCAAAGGTTCACAGCCTCGTCCAGGGACCAAGCCTCCTTCGCGAATTGCTCGACCTTTTCGAACCGCATGAAGCCACAATAGCCAACCAACCCAACACATAGGTGTTCCATTATCGCACATTGTTCTTGACAGTGTGAGGTAAACACCGCTAACTCCTATGCACATCGCTTGCACAGGAGTATCCACATGCGCCCCGCCCTGCCGCTCGTCTCACAGGCCCATGGTCCCGTCATTTCCGACCGCCTGCTGGACCAGCTGACCCGCATCGCCCATGACGCCCCGGCCAGCCTCTGCACCGAGGCCGAGGCCGAATGGCTGATCAATTCGACCGCCCCCCTGCTGGAAGAGCTGCGCCGCTGGCGCGCCTTTGGCGCGGTCAACCATGTGCCCGCCGATGCGCTGAACGTGATCACCCTGCCGATTGCCCGGTGACGCGATGCAAATTCTTGCCCATTGCCATTTGCGCCCCGACCACGTTGCCGCCTTGCAGGACTATGCCAAAGAGCACGGCCGCACCTGGAAAGCCAAACTGCGCGACGACTGGATGAATGCGCGCACTACCGGACCGCTGCACGAATTGCGCAACAGCCATGGTCCGTCTTGGCTCGCAAATTTTCGGCTGAACGGGTGATCCGATGCAGACCTTTGTCGTCACCATCGAAAGGCTGGAACGCCGCAAGGTGCGCGTGGCGGGCGGCACGCCCGAAGATGCGCTGGCGCTGATCCGGCAGGTACTGCCCGAAGGGGCGCGCGCCCTGACCGCCGTCCCGGCCGGGCTGGCAGACCCGGATCAGGGGCGCAAGGCCCTGTCCGCCCTGCTGGCCCGCGACTTCATGGACCTTGCCGGGATGAAAGATGCGCCGGTCGAGGCATGGCTGCGCGCCGCCGCCGTGCCCGATCTGCGGGCCACGATGAATGAAACCCTTGCCCTTGCCGGCCTGCGGGTCACGGCAGATGCCGATGGCATCCTCTGGCTCTGGATCGGCTCGCCGCAATCGATCCCCCTCTTGTCCGCCTGGGTGACGGATCGCATGGCGCCCTCGATGTTCCTGCCCGCCATTCAGGCGATAGAGGGCGCCACCCGCCCGCGCGGCATGACCTTTGCCGGCATCAAGGCCCGCGCCGTGGGCCTGCCGCTGGACAGCGTGATCAAGGATCTGGTCCATGTCCCGGCATGAATTCCCCATCCTGCCGCACGACCGGGCGCTGACGCCCGAGGAAATGCGCGGCTTTCGCATCGCCCTTGGCTGCCTCGCCAGCTGGGGCACGCAACTCGCGGCGCACAGCATTTCGCTGGGCGGCCCGGTCCTGCCGGAAAACCCGATCCACGCCCAGGAACGTCTGGGCCGGCAGATCGTCTACATGGCCGAGGCGCTCGATCTGACGATCGGGCGGCGGGGCATCTAGTTCGCTGGCCGGGCCGCCTGCGGGGACTGCTCGCCCCGCCCCGGAAACCACCACTCACAACCCGGCACGGGCGGCAGCCGGGCATATGACAGGGGAAACCCCATGATGATGACGATTGAGGAATTGGTGATGATGCTCATCGGGGCGCTGGCCTTTGCCCTGCTGCTGATCATCCTGATCACCAGCACCGCCCGCGCCGCGCGTGAACTGCGCCAGCAGGAAGAGGCCCGCCGCGACCTTGAACGGCGCATTGCCCAGGGACGGCCGTGATGGCAACCCCACTGCCACAGCGCATGGCGCTGCACATGCCGGGCCAGATCACCTGGCCGGAACCGGAACTGAAAAAATACTGCGACAGTTGCAGCCACTACCGCACAGAAGGCGCCCCCCCCCCGGAAAAGGGCCGGTGCTGGCTGGTCAGCGCCCATCAGAATGCCAAGGGCGTGCGGTTCAAGGGGGCCGAGGCAACAGCCTGCCCGCAATGGCGGGGGCCTAGCGCATGAAATGCTTTCTCACCCCGGCCGAGGTGGCGGCAATGACCGGCTTTACCTCGGCCGCCGCCTTCATGTCTGCCCGCGCGCGGCTAGAGGCAGAAACCCTGTTTCCCCTGCCCATGCCCATCACCACCACCCGCGCCTTTCGCTGGCGCGCGGATGAGGTGGCGGCATGGGTCCAGCGACAGGGCCTGCCGCGCCCGCCTGACGGATCGAACCTGCACCTTCTGCGCCTCGCTGCCTCTGCCTGATCACGACCTGCCCAAAGGAATGCCCGATGTCCCGCCGCGCCTCACCCGCCAGAACCGCCCCTGCCCTTGCCCCGCGCGACGGC
>CALLZQ010000197.1 GCA_937858255.1 uncultured Tabrizicola sp. | reverse complement strand
CGCGCCCGCATTCCATCACCAGCGCCGCCGCCACCGGCGAAAGGCCCAGCTTGCGCAGCCGGTTGCCCAGACTGTCCGAGGGTTTCAGCCGCGCAAGCCGCGCGTTTAGCGCCGGGGGCGTCAGGTCCGGTATCAGGTTGAGGTACAAGGGCGCCCCCTGTCGCAGGGCACGGCTGACGGCGTAGATTCCGCCCCCCTCCACCCCCCCGGTCGGGACGATGAACTCCCCCCGCTCGCGCTGATCCCCAGCGATCAGCATCGCGCCCTTGACCGCCTGCCCGAAATGTCGCGCCATATGCGGCGACCAATCCACACAAAACCCCATGTTCGCAGGCTGAAACGGCGCGATCTCGACCCCGCGCGCGGCAAGCCACGGCACCCATGCGGCATCCGAGCCAAGGCGCGCCCAGCTCGCCCCACCCAAGGCCAGCAGCGTAACCGTAGGCGCCAGAACTTGTCGCCCCGTGGGCGTGTCAAACGCCAGCCCCCCGCCGTCAAACCCCTGCCAGCGCCAGCGCGTGCGGATCTGCACCCCCTGCCCCGCCAGCCGCGCAAGCCATGCCCGCAACAGAGGCGAGCCCTTCATCACCACCGGAAACACCCGGCCTGATGAGCCGGTGAACACCTCTTGCCCCAGCGCCCGGCACCATCCCTGCACCGCCGCGGGGCCAAAATCCGCCAGCATCGGCGCCAGCCAGCCGCTGTCGTACTGCGCGGCAAAGGCCGCCGGGGCCTCATCCTTGGTGACATTCAGGCCCGATTTTCCGGCCATCAGGAATTTCCGTGCAACCGTCGGCTTGGCCTCGGCCACCACGACCCGCCGCCCGGCCCGGGCCAGTTCCTCGGCGGCCATGAGGCCCGCCGGCCCGCCGCCGATCACCAGCGCGTCAATCATGCGCCTGCTTCAGATGCACCACGCGCTGCGGGAAGGGCATCTCAATCCCCTCGGCCTTCAGCGCATTCCAGATCGCAAACATCACATGCGAGCGGTACTTGTTCTTGCCGTCATCAATCCCGTTCACCCAATATTCGACAACGAAATCGACACTCGACTCGCCGAAGGCCATCAGTTCACAATCCGGCCCATCGGGCTTTTTCAGCACGAAGGGCAGCGCGCCGACCGCCGCATTGATGATATCGGGCACCCGGTTGATATCGGTCTCATAGCTGACCGAGAATTCGGCCTCGTAACGATTGGCGCTGCCCTGGTCGGAATAATTCACCACCCGGCTGGTGATGAAATGCTCATTCGGGACGACGATCCACTTGCCGTCAAAGGTCTCTAGCACGCAAGCCCGTGCCGTCATCTTGACGATGGTGCCCTTTTCGCCGCCGTCCAGCTCGACGTAATCGCCGACGGTCGTCTGCCCTTCGATCAGCAGGATGATGCCGCTGATGAAATTCGCGGCGATCTGCTGGAGGCCAAGGCCGATGCCAACGCCAAGTGCACCGCCCAAGACCGCGATGGCCGTCAGGTCGATTCCCATGATGCTCATCAGCAGCAGGAACGAGGCGCCAAAGATCAGCACTTCGGCCGCCTTGACCGCCAGTTCCCGCGTCGCGGGCCGCAACTCTTTTTGCGACTTGATGTAATCAGCCGACTGCCGGTTTGACCACGACCCCATCCAGAACAGGATCGCCCCGGCAATCACCCCGCGGATCAGCGCCAGAACCGAGAACTGGATATTGCCCAGTTCGATCCGCGCCGCCTCCAGATAGGCCATGATCTCATCCAGCACCCCCAGCGCATAAAGCGCCGCGACGGGGATCAGGACATAGCGGCCCAGCAGGCGCAGGAAGCCGTCGGTCAACACCTCCTGCACCAACAGACGCGCGGCGATAAAGATGAACAGCCGCTTGCCAAAGGCGATCACATCGCCCGAGCCGAACATCGAGCGGGTAAAGGCCTCACCCAGCGCCGTTAGCCCATAGGCAATCAGCGGCAGCAAGAGCGGCAGGAACCGCAGCAGAAACCGCCGCGCCGTCGGGACTAAGCCCGATTTGCCCTCGGGCGGGGTCAGCACCCGCGTCAGGACACGCGCCAGCCGCGCCGAGAGCAACCGCGCCGCCAGATAGGCTACGACCAGCAGCGCAAATTGCGACCAGGCCGCCGGAGAGGTCAGCCAGCCCAGTGCCATCTGCCCCGCCTGATCCAGCCAGGACATCACATTGCCGACGATCTCGGACTGCCCATCCATCCCCGCACCTTGTGTTTTCGCACCCCACCCCCATCCTTA
>CALLZQ010000196.1 GCA_937858255.1 uncultured Tabrizicola sp. | reverse complement strand
GCGACATTGACCTCTCGCCGCACGCCCGAGACCTCGGCCATGGCCATCTGCCGGCCCGGATCGGTGATGGCGGTGATCCGCCCCGGAATTCCCAGACACATTCAATCGTCCTCCTCATCCGACGGCACCCGGCCCGAAGGGTCCGAGATTCCATAGCGTTCCAGCTTGGCGCGCAGGCCCACCCGGGACAGGCCCAGTTCGGCGGCGGCGCGGCTTTTGTTCCAGCGCAGGCGGGGCAGCGTCTCGCGCAGGATGCGCATCTCGATCAGTTCCACCCGGTCCTTCAGGCTGCCCTCTTGCATCAGCACATCGCCCGCCACCCGGTCGGCGCCGCCATCGCCCGGTTCGGCCTGAAGGATGGCGCGGCTGATCAGATCGGCCCCCAGCACGGTGTCCTGCGCCCGCATCAGCATGCGCGTCACCTCGTTGCGCAATTCGGGCAGGTTGCCGGGCCAGTCATACCCCTCGAGAAAGCCCAGCGCGGCGGCGTCAAAGCCATGGGTGATCTTGCCATGCTGGGCGGACAGATCGCCGAGCAGGTGTTGCGCCAGCACCGCCACGTCGCCGCGCCGGGCGCGGAGCGGGGGCAGGGCAACCTCACCCACCGACAGCGCATAGTAAAGATCGGGGCGAAAGGCGCCATCGGCCACCCGGCCCGCCAGATCGCCCGCAGCGCCGCAGATCAGCCGCAGGTTGGAGCTTTGCACCTCTTGCCCGCCAACCGGGGTAAAGCTGCCCTCATCCAACAACCGCATCAATTGCAACTGCATTTGCGGCGAGGCGGTCTCGACCCCGCCCAGATAAAGCGTGCCGCGATCGGCCTTTTGCACCAGACCGATGCGGGCAACCCCGCCCGGCAGCACTCCGCGCTTGGCCCCGAACAGTTCAACCGCGATCAGATCCTCGGGCATGCCGGCAAGGTTCAGCGACAGAAAGGGCTTGTCCGAGCGCAGCGAGGCGAAATGCATCGCCCGCGCCAGCCGCGCCTTGCCTGTCCCTGCCTCACCGGTCAGCAACACTGGCACGTCAAAAGTCGCGTAAAGCCGGGCGGTCTCTACCGCCCCGTTCATCGGGCTTTGCGGCGCGCGCAGGATGGTTTCAAACCCCATCCCTTCGCGCAGCGCCTTGCGGCGCTTTTCCAGCTTGGTCTCAGCGGTCGAGGCCAGAAAGCGCATCTCCAGCGCCATCCGCTCATTCTCGCGCGCGAGTTGGAAGAGCCGCGCGCCGTTGCGGGCGGCCATCACCAGTTGATCGGGGTGCCAAGGCTTTGTCAGGAACTGGTGGATGCCGGCGGCATTGATCGCCTGCGCCATGGCGTCGGGATCGGTATAGCCGGTGATGATGATCCGCACCGCCTCGGGCCAGCGTTCGCGGATGTCGGTCAGGAATTCGA
>CALLZQ010000195.1 GCA_937858255.1 uncultured Tabrizicola sp. | reverse complement strand
TGCCGGCGTTGGTATAGCCCACCAGCGCCACAATCGGAAAAGGCACCTTTTTGCGCGCCGCCCGGTGCAACTCGCGGGTCTTGACCACCTTGGCAAGCTGGCGTTTCAGCCGCAGCACCTGATCGTCAATGGCGCGTCGGTCGGCCTCGATCTGCGTCTCACCCGGGCCGCCGACAAAGCCGAAACCACCCCGCTGCCGTTCTAGGTGGGTCCAGGCCCGCACCAGCCGCGTCCGCTGATAGGACAGCGCCGCCAGTTCGACCTGCAACACCCCCTCGCGCGTGCGGGCGCGGTCGGCAAAAATCTCAAGGATCAGCCCGGTCCGGTCGAGGAGTTTGACCCCCCATTCCTTCTCCAGATTGCGCTGCTGGACAGGCGAGACCGGGCCATCGACCAGCACCAGCGCCACATTCAGCGCCTTGAGGCGGGCCTTGATCTCTTCAACCTTGCCCGAGCCGAACAGCATCCCGGGATGGACCCGCGGCAGGCGTACCACCTCGGCCCCCACCACCTCCATCGCCGGCAGGGCTGCGGCCAGACTGACCGCCTCGGCCAGCCCATGTTCCGGAAGGCGCCGGCTGTCACGGGCGCGAATATCGGGGTGGATCACAAAAGCCCGGGTCGCCGGGCCTTCGCTTTCATAGGCAGAGATCCCGGCGCCGTCCTCACGTTCGGCCCAGAAATCCTCATCCTCATCTTCGGGCAGGTCAGGGATCAGTCTTCACCCTCATAGAGATTGATCGGCGCGCCCGGCATGATGGTGGAAATCGCATGTTTGTAGACAAGCTGCGACTGGCCATCCCGGCGCAGCAGCACGCAGAAATTGTCGAACCAGGTGATCACACCCTGAAGTTTCACACCGTTAATCAGAAAAATCGTCACCGGAACCTTGGCTTTCCGGACATGGTTAAGAAAGGCATCCTGCAAATTTTGTTTGTCGCCGGCCATTTTTCTTTGCCTTTTGTTCTTGCGCGTTTCATCCCTGTCCCCCGGTGTTGGTCACCGGTGGTGCAACGGCCCGAGTATGGGATGGGAATCGACGAGATTCCAGCCCCAAAAACAGGTTGTTAGTTGTGTTTCGGCCCGGATAATCGCCTAGCGGCGCCAACTGGACGGGGCCAAGAGCGCCAGAATGGCCAAAGTCTCAAGCCGCCCGAGAATCATGACCGCCGCCAGCACGGTCTTGGCGGCACTGCCCAGCTCGGCATAGCGGATCGGGGTTTCCGTCGCCAGATCAGCCAGTTGCCCGGTGGTGGTCAGGGCGGCCAGCGTCAGCACCAGCGCCTGTTCGAAGTCATGGCCCAAGAGCGACAGCACCGCCGTCGTCACCGCGATTGAGAGTGCGAAGAGCATGAAGAACAGCCAGGCGAAATAAGCGCCCTGCCGGCGCAATTGTCGCGCCTGCCCGCCGCCTCCGCCAACTGAGGAGGGATGGATCAGCTTTTCCAGTTCACGCTCGCCATGGCGGG